>CAKUYF010000048.1 GCA_934702115.1 uncultured Eubacteriales bacterium
CTCTTGTTCTGTTAAATGCGGAATTTCTGCACTAAACACAAAGGTAAAGCTCGTGGAGTTTGTATCATCTAAATCGCCCTTTATATCTGCATCTTTGTAGAGTTCTTGGGAGAGATTATAACGCTTAACAGGAGCTTTTGGGTAGATGAAAATGCGCGTGTTTGTTTCGTTTTTTTGAAATTTCAAATCAAAAAAAGCAAATTCTTGTCCTTCTTTGTCAGGAAACTTATTTATATTGGGATATATATTTAATACTTCATAGAGCAATGTTGAATACATATCATTGGAAGTATCATAGAGACTAAGCCCTGTACCGGTTAACAAATTATTAATTTCATCAACCGATGCTTTTAATTTAATCAATACTGAAAGACCATACATTGCAAATTCTTTTGAATGACCTTGCTCAGATGCCATTCTTAAAACTAGATCAATAACATTCTGACGTTCTTCTGGTATACGTAAGTCTGTTTCTATTTTATTAATGTAAACGTCCTTTTCTACAGGTCTCATTTCTGCGAATACATTAGGTCCTAATAAACTTGTACTTAATACCGCCGATAACATAAATGTGGCTATTTTTTTCATTTTCAAAATTAACATATTCTCCTTTTTGTTTAAATAATTATCAACATTAACTTAATAGTACGAAAATAAAATGTGTTTGTCAAGTATTCTTAAATTAGTTTATGTTTCCAAAACTGTATAACCACTAAGTGTAGACTTAAAAATTTTATATAATGCCAAATAATCTATATTAGTTATCTTATAATTGGTAGGATTTCAAATAATTTTTAGAAATCTTACAATATTGAAACTGCCCATAATATTTATGCTTAGATAATTTACTTATTAAGAAAAAGAGCAAAAATTATGATATGCATTAAAGTTCTGTGTTTAACTATATCATAATCTGCTCTGTACTTGCAAGGATATTATTTTTATTTTTAAGTCTAATAATATAATTACTTTTTATTAACTTAAACATTTTGATTTACTAAGAAATCAAGATCTTTTCGAGAATAATTTCTTTCATTGTATTTAAGAAAACAGAATTACTCAAAACTATGTAATTTGAAAGTTTCAATGTTTGTAGTATACATTCAGAATTCACCTTCATTGCTTTTCTTAGAGCATTTCTGATTGAAACCTCTACCGCTTGTACAGAAGTCCTATGAAGTTCGGAAATATGCTTGTACACCTCATTTAAAAACATTATTTCTTTAGAATTTATCATATATCTTAGCGATTCAACAATATATTCATAACCAATTAAATTTGTGGGAATACCCAGATTTCTAACGAACTTTCTTATTGCTGCCAACTGAAAAGGTAAGTCGATTTGAGTATGGTGAAAACACATTAGATTTTGAGAAATCGGAGAAGCAGTTAATAAATCATTCATATAAATTTTCCTTTCTAATCCTGAACGATAGTGATAATTAATCACACTTAAATTATATTCTCATAAAATTCATAAATCAATCTTTAAATTCTAATATAATCTAAATTTGTATGTTTTAATGATTTATTCGATATGTTTAAGTTAAATCTAAGGAAAATACCGTAATCATTCGATTATATTTTAATTTTATATTATAATCGCCTTACACTATAAAAAATATTATAGTATGAGGCGTATTTTTTACTTATAAATATTATGTGTGTTTCGGGTACTTAAATATGAGTATTTTATCGACTACATGCTAAGCACTTTATGAAAGTTACAAGGGACGCTATAAGAAATATTAAGAAAAACGTTCCAATGCCAACAAGTACTATTACAGCAGTAGAGGTTATTTCCAGAGAAATTGCTGTGAGTACTAAAACGGAAAGAATTGTACCCAATGAACCTGCAAGTAAACATTTTATATTGCGGCATAAGCATTTTTCCAGATTACTACATAAGCTACCACAGGAACTAATTACTGAAAGTACTAAAATATAAATAAGTGCAGCTCCGCCAATACCGAGTGCCACCCAAATGGCATTTATAATTAAAGGTGTGAGCCCGGCGGCAAAAAGTGCTGCTACAATTATGCCGAAAATTACTCCTAAGACCGCACCGGCGATACCACATCCACATTTACAATCTGTAGTATTGTATGTCTTCATTTTTATCAACTCCCAATAATATACTATGAGTGCTGCAATCATTTTGTGTTTTATTATGTTTCAAACGGTGGTATACTGTTTCCTTGAGCAGAGGTGAATAATGTGATAATATTAGGAATAGACCCAGGATATGCTATTATTGGATATGGAACGGTAGAATTTAAAAACTGTAAATATTCTTCACGTGGTTACGGAGCAATTACAACCAGCTCAAAAGATGACTTCCTTTACAGGCTGGAAAGCATATTTGATAAAGTGTGTGAGATTATAAGCGTCTACAAGCCCGATGCTGTTGCAATAGAAAAATTATATTTTCAAAACAACCAAAAAACAGCTATCGAAGTAGCGGAAGCACGTGGAGTAATACTTCTTGCCGTAAAAAAACATAATATACCAATCTATGAATATACTCCCTTACAGATAAAAAATGCAGTAACCGGTTATGGTAAAGCATTAAAAAAGCAAGTGATGTTAACAGTTCAAAGACTTTTAAATTTAGATGAAATACCAAAGCCTGACGATACCGCTGACGCACTTGCAGTAGGGATATGCCATGCTAATTCATTGGGATATCACTATGTAAATAAACGCATTTTAGAGTCCAAGTTAAGTAAAAAATTATAGTTCTACATATAAATATATAATTATGGAGTGTGAATTGAATTTGATATATAGTCTTAAAGGCATATTAACGGTGATTAAAGATAATTTCATAGTAGTTGAATGTGCGGGAGTAGGATATAAGTGTATTACAAGCTCTGCCACAAAGGAGTTTTATAGTGAATTTATTGAAAAAGAAATTACTGTATACACTTACATGAGCGTCAGACAAGACGCTATAGATATTTTCGGATTTTCAAATCTTTCGGAAATGGAATGTTTTAAACTGTTAATTTCTGTTTCAGGAGTGGGTTCTAAAGCGGCGTTAGGAATTTTATCTCAGTTTTCTCCTGAGCATATATCTGAGATTGTTTCCTCGGGAGATAGCAAAGCTTTGACTACTACCTCCGGAGTAGGTTCTAAAACAGCTCAAAGAATTATTTTGGAATTAAAAGATAAAATAAAAAACTTGAGTTTTTACAGTCCGGGCTTTAAAGCTCAGGAGACTGCAGGATCAAGAAACAAAGAGGAGGCTATAAAGGCTTTGGCTGCACTGGGTTACTCTTCATCAGAGGTTAAACCTTGGATATCAAATTTAAGCGGAAACCTTTCTGTAGAAGAAATAATAAAGATAGCTTTAAAATACTTAGGAAAAGGTGTGTAATTTATTGAAAGAAGAAATGGAAACCAGAATTTTAAGTCCTTCCGAAACAGCGGAAGACAACGAAGCTTCATTTGACAATCCACTCAGACCAAGATCTCTAAATGAATACGTAGGTCAGGAAAAAGCAAAAGAAAATTTAAAAGTATTTATAGAAGCAGCAAAAATTAGAGGAGAAGCGCTGGATCATGTTTTACTTTACGGCCCACCGGGGCTTGGAAAAACCACTCTTTCTATGATTATAGCAAGTGAATTAGGGGTAAATATAAAAATAACTTCAGGTCCGGCAATTGAAAGGCCCGGAGATTTGGCTGCACTTCTGACCAACCTCTCAGACGGAGATGTTCTATTCGTTGATGAAATTCACCGGCTTTCGCGTAACGTAGAAGAAATACTATATCCTGCAATGGAAGATTTTACAATAGATATTGTAACAGGAAAAGGTCAAATGGCTACTTCTTATCATCTGCCTCTTCCCCGATTTACATTGGTAGGCGCTACTACTCGTGCCGGACAGCTTACAGCTCCTCTTCGCGATCGTTTTGGAGTTATCCTACGCTTAGAAATGTATAGCAATGATCAGCTTTCATCTATAATTAAAAGGAGTGCTTCTATTTTAAAAATAGACTTTGACAGTGAAGGCATAGACGAAATAGCTTCAAGATCCAGAGGAACCCCCAGAATAGCGAATCGATTACTTAAAAGAGTAAGAGACTTTGCTCAAGTGATGAATAGCGGTAAGATAAGTATGCAAATTGCAAAAGAAGCGCTTGATAAGCTCGGAATTGATGAGCTGGGTTTGGATGCCGGTGACAGACGATTACTGGAAACTATGATTAAGTTTTATTCCGGTGGCCCGGTAGGGCTTGAAACTTTAGCAGCAGCTATAGGGGAAGAAGCTGTAACAATAGAAGATGTATATGAACCATTCTTGATACAAATAGGTTTTATAAATCGTACTCCTCGCGGAAGATGTGTAACCCCTCTTGCTTATCAACATATGGGATATGAAATTCCAAGTAAAATTAAGTAGTAAAACCATTTAAGTTTATAAAAATATATTAATTGGAGGATAAATATTACATGGGGAAACTATTCGGTACAGACGGAATAAGAGGAATTGTAAATAAAGAGCTTACCTGTGATCTTACTTTTAAAGTAGGAATAGAAGCCACAAGAGTTTTAACCTGTAAAAATAATAAGCACCCAAAAATTTTGATTGCAAAAGACTCACGTATATCTTCAGATATGCTTGAATCAGCACTGTGTGCGGGTATATGCTCTATAGGAGGAGAAGCAATACTATTAGGAGTAGTTCCGACTCCGGCGGTGGCTTTTTTAGTTAAAAAATATAATGCGGACGCCGGTATAATGATTTCTGCTTCTCATAACTCTTTTGAGTTTAATGGAATAAAAATTTTCAGTAAAGACGGATACAAGCTTTCAGACGAATTAGAAAACCTTATAGAATCAAGGATTCTGGGAAACAGTTTAGAAATGGAAGATTTAGCTTTAGGCTCAGAAATAGGTAAAGTTACAAAGTGCAATAATGCCTCACAAGATTATATAAATCATTTACGGGACGCAGTAAAAATTCAAAAATCCAAATTAAAAATTTTAATCGATTGTGCTAATGGAGCCGCTTCATATACAGCAAAAGAGTTATTTAAAAATTTGAATGCAGATATAATTTTTAACTCTCCAAACGGTATAAATATAAATAAAGACTGTGGATCTACAAGTATAGAAAAACTATCAAGTCAAGTGGTAGAAAAAGGTTATGATATCGGCATAGCTTTTGACGGAGATGCAGATAGATGCCAAGCAGTAGATGAATGCGGGAATATTATTGACGGTGATACTATTTTAGGTATATGCGCATTAGATATGAAGTCTAATGAGAGTCTTTCAAGCAGTACATTAGTAGGGACTATAATGTCAAATATGGGGCTTAAAAAATTTTGCCAGGAAAACAATATACATTTTATAGAGACTAAAGTGGGCGACAGATACGTGCTTGAAGAAATGGTAAAGGGCTCTTATTCCTTGGGAGGAGAACAGTCAGGCCATATAATTTTTGGTAATCACTCTACTACAGGTGATGGTCAGCTTACGGCACTTAATCTTTTAAAAATACTTATAAATTCAGGTAAAAAAGCCTCTGAACTAAATAACATGATAAAAAAATTCCCTCAAAAATCCGAAAACATTCTAATTAACCTAAATCAGAAAGGTATGCTTAAAAGCAATGGATATCTTTTAGAATATTTTGATTCCTTGAAAGAAAATATTGGAGATGAAGGCAGAATTGTAGTCAGAGAATCAGGGACGGAACCAAAAATAAGAATTATGGTTGAACATAAAGATGAAAAAAAACTAAATGAAATCATTAACGAATTAAGTAGAGTTATTCGTGAGAGCTTTAAAAAAACAATTGAAAAGGAGATTAAAGTGTTATAAAACATGAGATTTACAACTTGGGAAGATTACGAACTTATAGATGTTTCTAGAGGTAAAAGATTGGAAAGATGGGGCGATAAAATTCTTATTCGTCCTGATCCGCAGGTAATATGGAATTCAGATGAACGTGATTATCGGTGGAAAAACAAAAATGCGGTATATCATCGTTCCAACAAGGGAGGCGGGCATTGGGAAACAACCGAAACCGAACTTGAGGGCGAAAGCTGGATAGTAAAATATAAAAAATTAAGTTTTCAAATCAAAATGATGAATTTTAAGCATACAGGTGTTTTCCCTGAGCAAGCAGTTAACTGGGATTTACTTGAAGACTTAATTAAAAACTCAAAAAAGCAGCTGAATATTCTGAATTTATTCGCTTATACAGGAGGAGCATCTCTTGCATGTGCCGCAGCCGGAGCTAAGGTTTGTCACGTAGATGCTTCAAAGGGTATGGTAGCTTGGGCCAGAGAAAATTCAAAGCTTTCAGGCCTCTCTGCCTCCCCTATCCGCTGGATAGTTGAAGACTGCGAAAAATTTGTATTAAGAGAGATTAAACGCGGCAATAAATACGATGGAATCATTATGGACCCCCCTTCTTACGGCAGAGGTCCAAAGGGAGAAGTATGGAAAATTGAAGAAAACCTTTTTCCGTTTGTAAAGCTTTGTGAATCTTTGCTTTCAGAAGATGCAAGGTTTTTTATAATAAATTCATACTCTGCAGGTCTTGCACCTTCGGTTATGAGCTTTATTCTTCATGAAGGAGTGGCCAAAAATCGAGGAGGTACTATTAATAGCGATGAAATAGGAATTCCTGTTTCAAGCTCAAAATTCATTATGCCTGCAGGAAATACAGCAATATGGACTCCCAAGGATCTAAATTTACGGTTCTGGTAATGAATATTATGAATAAGATTATTGAATTTCAAGATGTTTGCTATGGTTATCGTAAAGAAGCCTATATTCTTAAAAATTTGAATTTCCGGATTGAGAAAGGTGAATTTATTGCTGTATTAGGTTCTAACGGATCCGGGAAATCAACACTTGCCAAACATTTAAATGGTCTTTTATTGCCTTGCTCGGGAAATGTATTTATAAATGGAATGAATACTAAAGATGAACAATTACAATCTCAAATTAAGAAAAAAGTAGGAGTAATATTTCAAAATCCTGACAATCAGATACTAGCGGGTACAGTAGAAGAAGAAATTGCATTCGGGCTTGAAAACTTATGTATTCCACGTGAAA
>CAKUYF010000049.1 GCA_934702115.1 uncultured Eubacteriales bacterium
GTATAATAATGCAGTAATGGCAGGGAAAGAGTTGTCTTTAAAATATCATGACAGAAAAATAAAGATAATAGATTCTTTATCAGCTTCATTGGGCCAAGGGATGTTGGTTTATTGGGCAGCGAAGAAAAAGCTGAATGGTAATTCATTGGACGATGTAGCACAGTGGGTAAATAGCAATAAAGCGCGGTTATGCCACTGGTTTATGGTGGATGATTTGTATCACCTACAAAGAGGAGGAAGAATATCTTCAGCACATGCAGTTTTAGGAAGTATGTTGAATTTTAAACCTCTTCTGTTTATAGATGATCAAGGTAAACTGTCTGTTTCTCAAAAGATTAGGGGACGTCTAAAAACTATTGATGCTATGATTTCAAAGCTTAAATTAATGTCTCCTGATATTGAGAATAACACGCTTTTCATAGCTCATGGAGATTGCCTTGAAGACGCAGAGTTTATTGCTAATAGAATTTGTAAAGAATTTCAGGTTAAAAAAGTTGTTTTAAACCATATAGGCCCTATCATTGGATCTCATACCGGTGCCGGAACTTTAGGAGTATTTTTTTTAGGCGATTCAAGGTAAAATATTAAATGTAAGATAAAAGGAGGAAAATTTTTAATGCCAAATATAAAATCCGCAAAAAAAAGAGTGAAGGTAACACATATAAAAACAGAAAGAAATAAAGCTTATAAATCTGCATTGAAAACTTTAATAAAAAATGCTATTAATGCAGATGCACATGAAAAAGAAATTAAATTAGTTGCAGCACTTAAAAAATTAGACCAGGCAGTTTCCAAAGGAATTCTTCATAAAAATACTGCTGCGAGAAAAAAATCCATCCTGGTTCGTAAGTGCAAATCTGAATAAATTTAATATAGCAGAAAAATTGTCCTCTAGCGAAAATAACCGCTAGAGGATTTTATAATAATTTATATGACTTAATATATTAATTTATTGCAAATTGTATTAGCTATTTTATGTCCTATTAACCCTCCCGCAGAAGCATAAACTAAACCTGCACCAATCGAAGGAGATTTAAGTTTCCAGCTAGTAGTTATATTTCCTTGTGGATCAGAACTATGTGAATAATTAAAGCTTACTCCACTGGCTCCTCCAATTATAGCCCCTGTAGCTGTGAAAATTAAATCTATAGTCATGGCAATTCTATTTTTATAATTATCTGTAACTTTATCTGTTGAAGCACTTATATCTTTCCCGGCATTCACACATTCTAGTTCAGAATCTTTAAGTTTAAAAGCGGCTTTTTCAGTATGATTTGATAATCTTCTTTGCTTAACTTTTCTCACAAAATACACTCCTATTCACAATATAACACTATAACATATTCCAAACTAAATTAACTACTGAATTAATATCAAATACTTTTCCAATGATAGTAGCTAAAACTTTTATCCAGTTTTCAACACTAAATTTAGAATTATCAAGCTCATTTAAAGTAAGAGTAACATCCTCAGGTATATTTAGGCTACGATTAACTAATTCATATCTATCCCAGTAAGCTGATATTAAGGACTTTATTACAATACAAATTACCTTTTTGAACCCTTCTAACTCAGAAAAATCTTCATCCTTAATTGAATATATAAGATTAAAAATTTCTTTGAATTTGGATGAGTATCTATATGATAATCTTTTTACAATACTAATAATATCTTCTTTATTTTCAAAACTTATATTATTTTCTTGCAAAATTTCAAAGAGAGAATCCGAAAATGATTTCAGGGAGTTTTTATCTGCAATTTTGAGAATGTAATCTACTGCTTCGTCAATCATATCGCTTTCAGGGGCAAGGTCAGAAGTATTAAACTTTGGTTCTGACTTTTTGAAATAAAACTCATTCACTTCCCATGAAAAGGTATCATGCTGTGAAATACCTGATGAAGAACTATTAATACATTTAAAGTTATCGTCATGCGATTCATTCATTATTCTGCCTATTACTGAGGATTGTGGTACAAAGGTAAGTAATTTATTTTCCATTTCTTCGTAAACTTCAGGAAGAGAATTAATAATGTCAATTCTTAGTCCAGGACCATCAAAGTTAAAAACATTTATAATATCTTTAATTATTTTTGGTCTGTTAAAAGCTGCTTTCACGCTCGCATAAGTTGCCAAATTTCCGCCCTTGGAATGACCTGCTATATAAAGTAAAGAATCAGGATACAACTTACTTATTTTAACTAAATAATTTTTAGCATCATTCTGAGAAGGAATTTCTTCTTTCCATGATAAATCAATGTCTTCCTTCCAACCAGAAAGAGTGGAATCTGTTCCCCGATATGTTACTACTTTATTCCCGTTATTAAGTGTAAAAGTAACTGCCGCGAATTGCTTGGGTTCATTTTCTTTAATATCAATGTAATCGCCGGAGAAATCACTTATGGTTATTTCTTTATATCTGGGGCAATCTGTTAAACATTTCAAAAGCTTTAAGCGTCTTTCTAAGTATCTGTTTTCGGAATTACAGTTTTTAATATAGAATTCTGTATTATGTTTATCTTCATCATGTAAATATAAATTAGTCATATCTTGTTTTTCATTTATTATTGAAGATAAACCCTCATACCATTGTTTTAAGGTTATACCATCATGCGGCTTTGAAGAATCTATACTAGGGACAATGCACATCGGTAAGTAAGAAACAGTAGCTAATATCATAGCATCCACTTCGTTAAAAGGAAAATCACATGATATAGTAGGTATATCTTTCGCACTGCTAGAACTCAATAAATTTAAAATTAAATTATAGCCCTCACTTAAATTTTTACCCCTATAAACTGAATTACTTATTTTATTTTCTTTTAACATATTATCTTCTGCGTTCACCGCTTTAAAATTTTGCAATGAAAAGATTGAAAATACATGTAAAACAGCAATTAAATAAGCTTTGAATTTCTTAAATTTCATGTTAATCCTCTCTTTATACTTCTTAACTACTATTATACCATAACGTAACAAGTTTGTAAATACTAATTATAATTTTTAATTATAAGCTCTACTATTTCATCGGTATGCATTCCCCTAGAACCTTTTATTAATATCTTATCGCCGCTTGAAATTACTTCACTTATTTTCTGAAAAGCTTCTATGTTATCGGAGCAGTGCCTCGTTATAATTTCTTGGTTTACACATTGAGCACCGTCAGATAAATATTTAGAATTTTCTCCAATAGTAATAAGCACGTCTATCTTTTCCATTGCAATGTATCTGCCTGTTTCAAAATGTATTTCTTTAGACCGATCGCCAAGTTCTAACATATCTGCTATTACAACTATGTTTTTCCCTGATGATTTAATATTTTTAAGTATGCTGACTGAACTTTTTATAGAATCAGGACTGGCATTATATGAATCGTCTATTAAAATAATATCCTTAAATTTTATTATATGTTGTCTTCTATCCGCATTTCTGAAATTTAACAGACCTCTTTTTATATCTTCTAAATGTAAACCCATATCACGTGCAATTGCAATAGTGGCCAAAGCATTATATACGTTATGCAGCCCTAAGCAAGGAATAATTATATTATCACGAAGTTGAGAAGTAGATAGCACAAAGCCTGTTTGTTCTTCGTCTGTATATATCTCTTGACATTTATAAGGATATGCACCATTTATACCAAAATAAGTAATTAGAGCTTTGTTTTTGTCTTCAATGTTCGTTAATAAAGGCGAATCCCCATTCACATATAATCTTTTATTTTCTCCACTTACAATTTTTAGCTTTTCATCTCTGGTATTTTCAATAGATTTAAAATTTTCTATATGAGATAACCCTATATTCGTTATAACGCCTATATCAGGATTTGCAATTTCATTTAGCCTGTCCATTTCTCCCGGCTTACTTATTCCCATTTCTATTACCGCTGCTTGATAGCTGTGATCCAACTCAAAAATTGTGAGTGGTAAACCAATTTGACCGTTATAATTTCCCTGAGTTTTGAGGACTTTAAGATTTTCACTCAAAACCGACGCGATCATTTCTTTAGTTGTAGTTTTGCCTACACTTCCCGTTACACCAATTATGGGAATTGAAAATTTTGATCTATAATAAGCGGCCAGTTTTTGAAGGGCAGTTAATGTATTTTGTACCTCTATCAACTGTCCACATACTCCGGCTACTTTTTCATTTCCAATTTCACATAAAGAAACTGAAGCTCCTAATCTAAATGCTTCTTTGATATAATCATGCCCATCCACTTTTTCTCCTTTTAACGGAACGAACAAACATCCTTTATTAATTTTTCGACTGTCAATGGAGACTGAAGTTACAAAATCATCAGTATTTCCTGAAAGTAATGTACCTTCTGTAGCTCTCAAAATTTCACTTATACTAATTTTTTCCATGTTATACCTCAACTCATAGGAGAATTATAAATTTTTTAGAATTTCTGAAACTATTAATCTTTCATCGAAGGGATATTTTACTCCTTTAATTTCTTGATAATCTTCATGTCCTTTTCCTGCAAGTAGTATCATGTCCCCACTTTTAGCATTTTCAATGCAGTATTTAATTGCTTCTTTCCTATTAGGTACTATAACATAATTCCCTTTAGTCTTATCAATACCCTCTTTTATGTCTTTAATAATTTCAAGAGGATCTTCAAACCTTGGGTTATCGCTGGTAATAACGCATAAATCCGAAAGAATACCAGCAGTCTCCCCCATTTCGAACCTACGAACCTTAGGTCTGTTTCCTCCTGCTCCAAAAAGGGTTATTATTCTTTTGGGATTGTATTCTCTTAGGGTTTTAAGTACGTTTTCCATACTTAGAGCATTATGAGCATAATCAATAAATATAGAATAACCGTTTCTATTAACTACAGGCTCTACACGCCCTTTAATTTTAACCTTTTTAAGACCGGAAATTATGCTTTCTGATTTTATCCCCAAACTATCACATAAAGAGATGGCTGCTAAAGAATTATATACATTGAATTTCCCCGGCACAGAAATAAAAATATTCTCTATATTAATTTTTCCGGCAAGATTAAAATGTACTCCTATATTATTTTCTTCATTGGTTAACTTTAAATCTTTAGCCAAATAGTCCGCCGATTTGGTTATTCCGAAAGTAACTATTTTACAGCTATGATTTTTTATAATTTCTAAATGATTTTCATCGTCCACATTTATGAATCCAGTTTTGCATTTTCTAAACAATAAGCTTTTAGCCTGTAAATACTCCTCATAACTCTTGTGTTCGTTATCTCCAATATGGTCATGGGAAAAGTTAGTGAATATCCCATAGTCAAAAGTAAACGCATCCAAACGGTTTCGTGCAAGACCTATCGATGACGCTTCAATTATGGCAAATTCGTAGCCTTTTTGTACCATCAAATTCAAATACTTTTGCACTTCGTAAGACTCAGGAGTTGTATTACAAAGAGGAATTATCTCATTATCTAAAATAACTCCCATAGTACCTATAATACCTGCTTTTATTTTTGAACTTTCTAATATTGATTTTATCATAAAAGAAGTCGTAGTTTTTCCTTTAGTTCCAGTTATACCGATAGTTTTTATTTTTTCAGCCGGATGACCAAAAAAATTAGCTGACATATGTGCTAAAGCAGAACGGGTATTTTCTACTACGATATTAGTAACTCCAGGTATATTTATTTCCTTATTCGTTACTATTACTTTAGCCCCCGCATTTACAGCATTACTGATAAAATCATGTCCGTCCGAGCTACATCCTTTTAAACAAACAAAAACACTATTGTTTTTTACTTTTCGAGAATCATATATTAAATCTGTAACTTCTATATCTGTGTTTCCTTGAATAGAACTAAAACTTAAGTCTTTGATTATAAAATTTAAATTCATAATTTTACCTTTCAAAATTCAAACTAATTATTTAACCCATTAACTATACCAAATTTGACTATTTATCGCAATACTTTGAATAATTACATCCATAATACAATAATACTCATTTATAACAGACTTAATAACTAAGTTTATTACACTTATAATTATATAGAAAACAAATAAAAGTATTGACAAGCAAAAAAAATATATTATACAATCCAACTGTATTATATTTTAAAGGAGTGTTTTAATAATGGAAAATGTAACAGAAAAAATTAGTAATCTTTTAGGAAACAAGGAATTTACTGATCAGTTTAAAAGTGCACAATCTCAAGAAGATATTCAAAAACTTTTTGCTAATAACGGACTGGCATTATCCAGTGAAGATATAAATGGTTTTATGCAAGAAATGCAAAAAAGGGTTACGAGCCTCTCTGAGTCAGAACTTGATGGAATATCAGGTGGTAAATGCGCAATAGGTACAATCGCAGAAGGCGTGGGAGATATAGCTAAAGGAGTAGGCAGAGGAATTGGCTATAGTGTTGGAGGAGTAGCTAAAGGTACAGCTTCCTTGGCTTATAATACAGGGAAAGGTGTAGGAAAGATTGCTTGGGGAACAGTTAAAATTCCTGCAAATGTAGTAATAGAAGCAGGAAAGGGATTATGGAAAGGATTAACTGAATAAAATTTTAGTTTTAAGGAGAATTCGTAACAAAGTTTATTTCTTTGTTATGAATTTTTTACTGTTATTACTTTAATATACCAATTTGATAATCTTCAAATAACTTCATAGCACCTCCGGCAGAATTTTTGCTGGAGTTCAATTGAATAATAAGCTCACTGTAAACTTTTACTAAGTTTAAGTCATTTGATTCCTCCTGAATGGGACTATTTTTTAATTTTTCTTATAATTCAATACTATTTTATTTACATTAGTATATACTAATGTTAATTTATCAGTTAAATTATCTATTCTCCCACCTATTAAAAAAGCTAAAGATTTCGAATACGCAGAAAAGCAACTACCCTTTACAGATAATTGCTTTTTTAGTGGCATAAATATCACTTAAAATTTATTTGTTCCTAAGGTCTATTGCCTCGGTAGACCAACCTCTCTCATTAGCATACTTGAGTGCTTGGAGTAGTCCATTAAACGAAGGAGAACATTGTCTTTGATTCAAAGGTCTGTTGCTATCATCTACTGCTATATATCGAACTCCATCATGAAAATGGATGCACCCAC
>CAKUYF010000050.1 GCA_934702115.1 uncultured Eubacteriales bacterium
GATGTAAACCTCTTGATTTACAAGATGATACTGCGAAGTGGTATTTAGCACCAATCGGCATGAAACATAGCCCTATTTTGGAAAAAGACTGCACTATTTTGCGTGACGGCAATCTTGAAAAAGGCTATTTATACTATAGATTTACTGTTTCTTTAGAACAAGACGATACTAAAGATTTATACGGAAAATATGTTCATCAACCCGTGTTAATTGATAGAAAAGGACGAATTTTCCGCAGAGCAGAGGGATTTATAAATTTCAAACCTCAAATAAAACTTAAATAAGAAAGGAAAAGAATTATGATAACAAAATATCAATCGGACATTGAAAATAATCATGTGAGAGGTATTGCTACATATACTCCACCAACATATACATACATCAGTTTATCAACTATTGCTATTGATGATTCAGGAATTTTGCCTGAAAGTGCAGAACCAGATTCTGCAACCGGATATGCAAGATTAAAAGTTAGAAATAATACCGAAACGTGGAACGAATCATCAAACGGGATAGTTTCAAATAAAATAAGACTTGAATTTCCAAATGAATTTACGACTAATGCTGGAATAGCCAAATATATCTTTGAGCTTGATGAATCGGGCAAAGTCATGTACTACACAGAGCTTGCTCAAGAAATAATTTTATATCAAGGTATGACAGTCTTTTTTGGTGCCGGAGATATAACTTTTGAACGCACAAATACTCCATAAGGAGTGCCTTTTAGATGAATAAAGTTTTAAAAATAATCATAAAGTCTGATCCGATTTTCAAGTATATAGTGGAAGATTATCCATTTTATGAAGGGGCATTTTTTCACTCAAAAGATTTTTATAAAATGAACATTTTAAATTTTCACTACCTTCTAAAACAACGTCTGAAAATAAATAAAGGTAGTGCAGGATTTTTTTATGTTCCCAAATATCTAATGCACTTAGTTTTGGACATTAACCCTTCTTATCTAAACCTTCTGATAAATCTTAAGTCTAAAGTAAAAACAAAAACGAAGGTTTATATTTTAAACAATAATCATGTTTATATGCGACTGAGCCAAAAATTTAAATCGTACGATAAAAATTATTTCAAATACACGATAACTCCTCACATGATTAAATTGACAAGATTGAAAACACATGACCCTTACACACTTGAAAATCGAGATATGCTAACACTCTCAAACATGGACGGAGAACACTTTTTATAAGGAGAAAAAATAAATGCCACCTAAAACAACGATGTGGTTTTTGTATAATTGATTTTACAATGACGAATGTCAAAGATTCCTTTGTTCCTTATTGTAAAAGTAAGGTATGAAATTACGAGGATGTTTTTGATATAAAGATACTTTCCCCTTAAATTATAAACTATCTTTGCATATAACTAATCAAAACCTCCTTAACCGCCCGAAAGAAAGTTTATAAAACCTTTTCGTATCAAGTTTCCAAGCCAGTCTTTAAAAGTATATTCATTAATGTCGTAGCATTCACTGTGATCTATAAAAATAGCTGTATTATCCATAATTCTATCTATATAGGCTACACATATCCTTAATAAATATAATATGTAAAAAATAACCCACACTACATATTTGATTTTATATGTTGTATTGGGGTTGTTGATATGTTTGACTAACGCTCGCCGCTTGGAAAAACGATTAAAAATCAAATTCCACAATTACGTGATGAAAATGACTCAATCATAAATGCCTGGGAAAAAGTTGAATAATTGCTTCCTTTATCTATAAAAAACACTTTGTATGGGAAAAGCAAAAATTTCAAAATTGTAATAATAAAAATAATTTGTGATGGTCTAAATATGTCGTTAAAAAAATTTTCGACTCAGACTAATTTGAAAGCCTTGAACAAGAAATTAAATGATGTAATGACGGTAAGTGTGCTGCACCTGCCGTATTTTTATGGCAGCACGCTTTCAAGTATTTTCCAATTATCACTGTCTATATCATCTGAATAATGCTCCATACAGATACACAACTCATCGGTAGTTGTATCATTACGGACGATACCGCCTTTAAGATTATGTTCATCAAGATACGTTTTAAGTACGCCAAACTTTTTCGTTGTGTAAATATCTATATCTTGGCTGTTACCGTTGCGGTCAAATCCTCCTTTGGTTTCGATTATCCATATTTCTCCGTCAACTGACAATATATAATCGGGATAAAACAATTTTTGCTTGTTAGAATTATCTGTGTAAACAATAGAAAAATACTCGTTACCTTTATCTCCGTTTTTATACCACCATTCAACACTGTTTGACCGTTCGCAGAATTTTTCAAACTTAACTTCCGGAGTAGAGCGTGGAGCGGCAGAAGACAGATAGCCTTGATATACATTCTTTGTGTATATCAACTGCGTTTTGGCATCTCTGTTGTATGTAAACATACAAGATTGAGGAATATGAAAATCATAGTAAGATTTATTAGGCATATCAAACTCCGGAAGTGCCATTTCGTATGCCATAGCCTCCCGTACAAGATTACGAAGCCTATCGGTATTATTTATCACAAACGCATAAACTGCTCTCGGCTCCAACTCAAGAATTTTTTTGCTGTAACTAAAATTTTTGTCAAACAATTTGCGAATAATGGTATTCATATATGAATACTCCATTCCGATTTCCATACCAATTTTACCGATCTTTTGATGATAATCTCGTCCATGCTTATGGGTGTTCAGCTTTTCGGTTACAGTAATATCGTTAAAATCATTCGCAGTAAAATTGAGCGTTGCGGTTTCTCCCGAAATAGTGTGTTTTATGATGTTTTCGTTCATTTCGTAACTTGCGGATTGTAAGCGTGTTCGGTTCTCCGTTTTGTTTGTACCTATTCCGTATTCTTTTTGAGCGTATGTAACAATGGCTTGCAAAGCTTTTTGTGGATTGCGGGTAGTTGTTACCATTGTTCTTTGCTCACTCGTGAGAGAAATATCTTTGTACTCATTTTTGAGAAACAGCGTGCAAGCATTTAATGCACCTTTATCCAGTGCCGCTTTAACACCTTCCGTAAATTTAGCGTCAAAAGTGTAAAGATAGCAACTGTCAAGTAAATCGTTTTGGTAATGCTCTGCTTCCGGCATACGGCGAATACGGCCTATCGTCTGTATTTCAAAAGTTTCGTCCATATTGTCACGAAGTTTAGCAAGAATATATGCTCTTGGACAGTCCCAACCCGTTGCAACCGCCTGTTTAATAATGACGGCTGATGGTTTTGCATTAGAATTGTCTATATCTTTTAAGTTTTCGTGCCTGTCTGATAACCATATTGCAAGCTTCCCATTTTCGTAAGTCAATCCCTCTGTTTCAAGATAACGCTCTATGCCGTCAAGTAAACTATCCGCCTTGTTCGGTATTTGAATTACAATAAGCGGATTTATGTTCTTGTTTTGATGTAAAAAATCTGCACGGAGTTCTCTCTGTTTTTGCAGTGCCTTTTCAAGCAAATAAGCTGTTTGGTCTTCGGTTTCCACGGACTGCGGAAAGTTCTCATTGATTACAAGCATTTTCTTGATAAGACCTTCTGCAATAACATCTTCTTCGGAAATATTTATTATTTCCGCTTTCAATATACCTTTAGGAGTGGCAGAACAACGAATAATTTTCTTTGTATGAAAATACTGTATAATTTCATCCGCTTTGATTGTATTGTTTTGATGACTTTCATCAACAATAATCACAAAATGCAATCCGTCCTTTAAAGCGTGTTGAATATGCTCCAAAAAATTGGTATGTTCACTATCTTTTAAAGCATTATTGCCTTTTTTAGTAAGTTTTTCCCAATTTATAAAACAGCTGTCATTTTCTTCAAATCCGGTCGTCATAACATCGGAGAGCAGCTTTGTTTGTGAAGCGTGGATATATTTATCCATCTTCGCTTTGCTCTGCTCTTCAAGATTACCTTTGCCCGGCGTAAGCCATACGAACACGGTTTTAGGATAAGACTGTATATATTGATGCATAAAATATGTAAGTATGATTGTTTTACCGCTGCCGGTAGGACTTTTAAGAATAATATCACGAGCGGGAGCGTCCATTGCTTCAAAAAGAGATTTTACAGCTTTTAGCTGAAATTCTTTTAATTTCATTTTTAGCCCTCCTGCAAATAACGATAGTAATAATCCGGAATAATATTTATCATTATCTCGTTATTCTCTATTGCTTTTTCTTGTTTTTCGTCCGGTAATAAGTCGTGACCTAGATACAATTTTTTACAAGCACTTAACTTCTCGCTGTCATTTACAAAATCTGCAAGTTCCTTATCGGTGAGAACGATTGCGACATTGCTGTTTTTGTTGAAATTTATTCCGTTTTCAAGTTCAACTAATTCACGAATGTGCAACAACAACTTATCGGCGTATTCATAGTACATACGCTCTTTAATAGGAACAAAATCTACTTTGAAATATTTAAGGCTTGCCGCATAGTTTTCTTTATCAATAACACGCTTGATACGCTCGTATGTAACTTCACGGCATATATTGTTTTCATTGTTGGTGCATACTATAAATTTACGATTTTCGTTATCTTCTTTATTCAATTCCAATACTGCTTGTGCAGTTGTCCCACTTCCAACAAAGAAATCTAAAACAGTACTGTCTTTTGGTGCAATTTTTATACATCTTTTTATTAAATCAGTGGGTTTGGGATTGTTAAATACTCCTTTTTTACCGAAAATTTGTTCAATTTCTTTACTTGCAGAACTGTTTTCTGGCAAGTCATTCCATAAAGCATCAACTCTTTTTCCTTCACTAATTCTTTCATTCCAGTAAGCTTTTACAGATAATGATTTACCTTCAAGATATAATCTTCCATCATTTTCTAATGCTTTTAATTTACTTTGCTTAATTCTCCAACCTTTTGCCGGGCATAACCATACTTTTCCATTATTATCTATATAATCATATGTTGTTTCTGGTCCTGGACTTCCGGGCTTTTGTAATGGATATAAACGGTAATTCCCTCTTCCATCATTATCATTTTTGCTATACATTGCCTTGGTCCCGTCAGATAAAGGCTTATATGCCTCGTTCAATTGATATTTTTTACTCTTAGAATAAAGCAATATATATTCAGTATTTACAGTAAATTTTTCTTTTTCTGTTTTACCACTAGAATTTCTTTGCCAAATAAACATATTAATAAAATTATTTTCTCCAAAAACATCATCACATAGTACTTTTAACTGTGCACATTCACAATCATCAATCGAAATAAATATTAACCCATCATCTCGCAATAGCGTTTTTGCAATTCTTAATTTTTTGGACATAAATGATAACCATTTTGAATGTCTATATCCATCTTCTGACACAACAAAATTATCATTATAAATAAAGTCATCTTTTCCTCTATTGTATGGGGGATCTATATAAATACATCCTATTTTGCCTTTATGTGTTTTTTCAAGCAATTTGAGGGAAGCAAGATTATCTCCCTCAATAAGAAAATTCATTTGTCCGCAGTTGTCGATAAACAAGTCCTTATCTTCGGTAAGCACAGGAGTATTTTCTTCAAGTACCTCCTCAATCTCTTCACGGTGTTCTTCAAATACAAGACCGTACTTTTTTCCGTTTACATCTTTTTCAAGGTCGGAAAGATAAGCAAGCAACTTTCCTGTATTTTCGTCCTGTGGTGCAGAGGAAATATATTTATGTATTTCTTTTATTTTTTCAAGTAATTTCTCACGCTTTTGTTTTGAAACATTTCCCGTCATGTATCCTCCTGTACAACAAAATCAATATCATGTTGTAAATTGATATGAGAATGAGTTAATTATATCACACTTCAAGTAAATTTACAACGATACATGTACAGAGAAAAGAGTAAAATCGAAAATTGTTACAGTAATTTATTGGAGTGTCTATTTCAATACCCTTTGTGCAAATGAGTGAAAGGAGTTTTTACAATTCCTAGATTATCAAAAAAGCAAAACAGGAATGGAATTTTTTATCAGTCATAAAATAGCTATGAAAAATGAACCTCATGTGTAAAAATTTAACGACAACAGTTAATCTGATGAGTTATAACAAGTCAAGAATTAAAACTCGTACCGGAAGAAAAATTATTGTTTCATGTACCTTACGACGGAATGTACGGTGACAGCAATTACGTTGAAAGTCAAAGACACCCGCTCTCACAAAAAGCTAAAGAGTTGGTTTTAACCAATACTAAACATTATGTTGACTACGGCTATGCGGGAACGAGTTTCAACTGTCCCAGGTTTCAGCAAATGCTAAACGATATTGAAACAGAAAAAGCAATTCATGAAAACGGAAAAACTAACCTCACCTCGGATACGTGAATCGATTGACCACACTGATATGACTAAGACGTCGGGTACGGAAAAGAACCGCACCCAAAGAACAGTGACAGGACTCTCTCGGGACACAATATCAAAATAAAAGAGTGCCCATAAATCCAAACTCCTTATGAACACTCAATATGGTCGAGGTGACAGGACTTGAACCTGCGGCTTCCACGTCCCGAACGTGGCACTCTACCAAACTGAGCTACACCTCGTAATTATCAATAAACTTAAAACTTAGTTCGTCTCTTGTGTGAACAAATCATGACAATAATCCAAATGGCAAGAATAACCAAACCCCAGATAACTGCAGGTGATTTAATTCCTTCATTCATGAAACCCCAGATCGCACTTCAAACAGTAGAAACAATCAAAAAAATATCTAAAACTATAGACCACGTATTCTTGTTTTTCACAATCCATCACTACAAAAAATTCGAACAATCCAACAAATAGCTGCCAAAATCCCACGATCTACAAAACTTTTAAGCGAACCTATAAAAAGCAAAACAACCGCTAAAATATCTAAAACTAAAAAAGCTCTTTTATGTTTTATAAACCATCCAATCATAATACCAATTGAAGATATGGCTGCGGAAGAAGGATTCGAACCCTCACAAACAGAGTCAGAGTCTGCTGTGCTACCGTTACACCATTC
>CAKUYF010000051.1 GCA_934702115.1 uncultured Eubacteriales bacterium
AGGAGTATTACGATATGAGCTGAGTATTTTTGATATAATCAGGGTGTTATCATCTGTCGAAGAAGATATTTGAAAATCATTTCTTATACTTTTTAAAACTCCATATTTCCTTATTATTTTTTCGCAAAAAGAATGGATAGTAGAGGCTTCAAATAGATTGTACATTTCTATTTGTTTTCTTATTTTTGGATTACTGGAATTTTGCCATCTTTCGTACAGTTGGAATAAAATTCGATCTTTTAGCTCATTTGCTGCTTTGTTAGTAAATGTTATAACTATAAAGTCTTCTAGGGTAATATTTGAATCGCTACTTATAATATCAAGAATTTTTTCTACTAAAACATAAGTTTTGCCTGTGCCTGCTCCAGCTCTAAGATACATAGGGAATCTTCTATCTTTAATAATGCTTTCTTGCTGCATATTAAAATCAAATTTATCGTTCATATTTTAATAAACCTCGCTTTGCAAGTTTCTCCTAGTTTACAATAGGCACAAAATTTACTTGGCATAGCTCTGGGAACTGAAAACTTATATTCTTCTATTTTTCTTACAAGATCATCTGTTCTTTTTATTCCATCTCCGGCAAACTTTATACTATCAAATTGAATGTTTATTTTATTTATAATTTTCATCACTAGATTTATTCTGTCACAATTAGGATTGTTTTTACTAAGAGCCCCTATGATATCACTATAGTGCGTGGGTGGTTCTTTTTTGTCTCCTAAGGTTTTAAGTACTAAAAATTCAATAT
Source organism: uncultured Eubacteriales bacterium (assembly GCA_934702115.1). Classification (GTDB taxonomy): domain Bacteria; phylum Bacillota; class Clostridia; order Oscillospirales; family Acutalibacteraceae; genus UMGS1491. The sequence continues at coordinate 752 of CAKUYF010000051.1, forward strand.
ACAAATTATTCTGAGAAATGTAGCTAGAATTATCATCTGCATTTGTAATCTTTAAATCAAAATTAAGTGTTAATTCGTAATTATAGCTATTATGTAGTTTTTCCTTGTGTGGGAATGATACTTTAAAATAAAACGAAGGTTTTACTTTCTTATTAGCACTGGAATTTTGTGCTGCCTTTTTTACAAATCTTTCTATTGTATTTTTTATAAGTCCCTCTAATTTTTCAAGAGTCACCTTTCTTATGTCTTTCAGTTCGTACTCAGTAAAAATATTGAAGATGGGAAGATATTCGGCATAAATTTTTTCAAATAATGATAAACAAATATGTCGTGCTTCATCACTTTCCGAATAATATAATTTATTGTTTTTCTCGCTATAATTTACAAATTTATTTAATGTACCACAAAATAATACTGCTATGAAATAAAAGTGCATTTGATGTTTTGTATAATAAAATAACTCTTTGGATTCTCTTTGATGATAATAAAGCCTAGGACAGAGTTGAAATGTTGCCAATTCTTCAAGAGTATAATTGGGTTTGCTTTTTAGTGTTTTATTAGGGATTCTGGATTTACTAAAATTTAAATTAGACGTTGTTTCTCTATGAATTGTATTTTCAAATTTATTATCTATTCCAAAAGCTAGACATATATCTCTTATATAAATGGATGGAGATTTACTTTTATTATCTTCTTTATCTGTTGTGGTAATTATCAGTTCTTCTTCGGTGTAATCCAGTACATTCTTAAAAAGATATTGTTCAAATAAGCAGTGTAAATTTTCCCCTAGAAGGTCAGAAGGCTTTTTACATATACCATACTTTTTGGATGTCAAAATGTTTAGTACCTCTTTGCTGTTAAAGGGGAAGTCTTTTATATATTTTCTTGGATAGTTATCCATTTCATTCATAGGGAAAAAGCAAGTTTTGAATTTTTTCATATTTTCTAAAGTAACAACATTTAGAATCAAATTACTTTTACTTTTAAGTTCTATATCTTTTTCAATATCGTTTATAATGTTACGAATACTTTTGGCAAAATACTTGGTGCTTACACTCTTAATAATAGGACTATCTATTTTGTTTATAGCATCTAAAAGAAGTGATATTATTAACTTTTCTGTTTGTTCATCTTCGTATGTTTTCACTTTGGTATTTTCCAGTAGTGAGTTTTCTAGGGCATTGATATGATCTTTTATTCCTCCAGAAATTCCTTCTAGCTTCTTGATTAACGAACTAAGTAACATAAGAAGGTCTTTTATAAAATTCAGTGATTCTGTGTTTATTTTTCTTAAAGGATGGTATTTTAGAAGTTGATCGGTACAAGATTTACTTTTAAAGGATATAAGTGTATTTATAATTTTTATCCAAGATGAGATAGAAGTATTGTCTTTGAAAAACATTTCAATACACCTGAAAGCTTCTAAGTACTGATCCCATTTAACTCCATCATTAACATTATGTTGCCAGTTAGAACTTAAAATATTTTTGAATCTATTAATATTTATTCCCTTTAAAATTATGGAATATATTTCCAATATGTATTGAACTGTAGGATATGAAGCCAAGGGTCTGAAAAAATTTCTTCCTAATTTTATTCTCTCAAAGGCTTCTTCAAAAAGCAAAGATTTTTCTTTATATGTTAGGCACTCACCGTTTTGAAATTTTATTTGAAGAGATAAAAAGTCGTTTTTTCTATAGTACACTCTTTTAAAATTTGGGATAATTTTATCTTTAAGTTTTATACTATCAACATATTTTTCTCCCTTAAAAATAAATACACCTGTTTCTTTTAAAATGGAATCTACTCTTTCTTCATATCCATCCTTTGTAACTATAAGGGCAATATCATTGGATAGATATTCTTTTATCTTATTTTCGTCATTTTTGCAACACTTTTCGATTTTGGAACTTATTTCTTGCACTATGAACTGCCATTCAAGTTCTCGATTAAAGAAAGGAGGAATAATTTTAATAGTTTCGTCCTTCACATGATTATTTTTTTCGATTATAGACTTTATTCCAAATATATCTGGGTATTTGCTTTTAAACAGACTAATTGATGTGAGCTCTACGTCTTTGGATATCTTCTACTACTTCAACTTCATGGGGTAATATAACAGGAAATATTTCAGACCAAAAAGACCTTACAGGAAAGTTGGATTCTAAAATAGACAAAATAGAGGGAAAAGGTCTTTCTTCAAATGATTTTACTAATGAAATGCAAAATAAATTAATGTAAATAAAAGTTATTTAATCAGTGTAGATAAGGTATGGTCTAACTTTTCGGAAAACATATATATGCAGGTAATTTCTGTAAATGGAATTAAAGAAAAGGATATCGCTATGGTTTGTATAGAGCTAAGTGATGATAAAGTTTTGGCCGATAAGGAACTTGCAGTTTGGAATAGACTTACTAAAGTAGTGATAAATAATGGAAGCATTACAGCTTACTCTTAGCGAAGGAGATTCTGTTCAGATAATGATTAAAAACGGAGACTTTAATAACAAATTCATTGACGATAAAATATAGAATACATTCAACAATAATCCCTCAATATCATAAATTCAGTTAAAGTGTAAGTATGTTATATTTATGGCAAAAGAATTTGGGAAGCTAATATAGTATCATTGACGTACGTTAAAACGTATGATATAATAATTGTGAGGTGATTTAAATGTACAATACGAATATAACTAACGCTAGAGCTAACTTATACAATTTAGTAAATATGGCGATTGACAACAATGAAATAATAAATATTAACACAAAAAACGGAAATGCCGTATTAATAAGTGAGGATGATTATAATTCTTTAATTGAAACACTTTATTTGTCTGCGGACCCTGAGTATAAAAAAACACTCATTGAAGGGAAAAACGAAAAAATCGAAGATTGTATTGACGAGGATGAGCTAAATTGGTAGAATTTAAAATAAAATTTTTTAAGCAGGCATTTAAGGATGTGGAAAATCTTAAAGCATCCAAGCTTGATGGTAAAGCTAAAAAACTGTTGGAAATTATAAAACATAATCCATTTCAAAATCCTCCGCCATATGAAAAATTGATAGGGGATTTAAAAGGTTTATATTCACGCCGAATAAATATACAGCATCGTATTGTTTATCAGGTACTTGAGGATGAAAAAATAGTGAAAATAATCAGTATGTGGAAACATTACGAATAAACTGATTGCACCGAAAGGTGCATTTTTTATTTATACAAAAAATTAAATACGTTTTTTGAAGAGAGATGATTAGTATTTCCATATTGTTGCAGTATAAAGATAGGGATTATGAGTTTAAAAATTTAGAAAGTGACACGATAATAGAAAATGAAGGTTGCGAATTTAAAGGGATATATACAGAAGGCAAAGTTTTATCATACAGATACAATGTATATGATAAATATAAAAATTTGATTTTATCTACTCCTGATATTAAAGACGATTCTCTTGAATACAGGTTTTCTAACTTAGAGAACAAGAAAACATATTACATAGAACTTATTTGCTTTTTAGAGTCAGGAAAGAGTATTTCAACTGATAAAATAAAGTTTCATTTTTACGTTGATTACAACAGCAAAAAGCCTTACAAAGCTCTTATTTTGGAAAACAATCTAAGTGATGGGATAGTAGAGGCTAAAGCAAGACTTATTGAAATAACTGGAGAGGGCAAAAATTATGAGTTTACAAATGATAATGGAATCAAAGTAAATGAGGATGGATTTATTTCGTTTACTGATTTTTATAACTTAATAAATAAGAATTTCACTTTAAAAATTTGGCTTGATGCTTCTGTTGAAGACAATTTAGTTATTACAAAGATATATAACGATTGTTCACCTGATGAGCGAATTGAAATTAAGTATAGAAACAAAAGATTTTATGCTTTTAAATATTCATGCGGTGTAGTTTCGAGTTATATAAGCATGGGAAATGAAATTGATTTTGACAATTTCCTAAAAGGGCAAGAGGAGGTGTTTTTACTTCTCAAATCTCAAAGTGATATGCTTGACCTTTATGCTGAAGTTTATAAGAAAGAAGTGGGTGTAGTATGATATTAGGTTTTGATTTTTGGGGAGAACCATATTCTACTGTTTTTTTTACTCGAAATCCTCTTAATAAACCTAACAAAGTAGAGCTTGCCAATGCTTCGTTTAATGAATTAAATTTATCCAATGAATTGATAAATCCAACTTCTATACCTTCTTATAGCCATGTTCATACAGAGTGGAGCGATGAAAATATATTTTTAGCAGAGTTTAAGGGAGATTTATCTGCAGGGAATGTGAAAGTAAAAGATAAATCTGTAACTCACATAAAGCTTTTAAAGAGAAAATCAGAAAATGAAATGTGGGAAGTTTACAAAATTGTAGATTTTAATCCCAAGGAGATATTTTACGATTTATCCGATAAATTTGTTGAAGCTGAAGAAACATATCAATATAAGATTATTCCCATGAATACTGAAGATGATTTGCATAATATTACGCCTGATATGGAAGCAAGTTTTACAGATGGAGTTAATTTGAATCCACAAAGTTTTTATGTTTCTTACGATTATGCTCATATTTTCGACAAGGAAAATGACTATAGCTTTATATACAATCTTGAATTAGCCGCACTATCACATCACATTGGCTCAAATACGGTTGAAACTTTAGGGAATAGGTATCCATATATTGTGTATCAGGGCAATCTTGATTATGTAACCGGCTCGCTAAAATGTATATTAGTGGCAGATAACATGGATGGTATAAATAAAAAGAAAGAAAAGGAACTTAGGCAAAAAGTAGAAAAATTTTTATGTGATAAAAAACCGAAAGGTTTCAGAAATTCAGATGGAAGATATATGGCAATAAGTATTTTAGGTACTCCTCAGTTTACACCGAATAATAATCTCATAGGTTTATATGAAGTAAGTTTTGAGTACATAGAAATAGGAAAACTTTCAGATATGAAGTCACTTGTAGAGTTTAATCTTATAGATGATTATAGGCTGTATAACTCTGATTATATCGAAAAGGCACGTAATTAAGGAGGTTTTAGATTGAGTGTATGGATACCTGATGAGACTATGCTATCAAAAGCAGAACTGGAAGTGCAGACTCAACAAATACGAAGTATTTATATAAAGATAGAAATTTTAAATACAGATGATCTAGTTATTGATGAGGTATCGGGTGAATGTATTGGTGGAAGCTATAACATAAACGCAGAGGCGCCTATTAGGAGAACTTGCTCTGTAAAGTTTAAAATTTTTGACAAGTTTCTTCCCTCTGAGAAATCAGTTTTTTGGATAAATAAAAGGTTTAGGCTTTTTGTTGGAATAACATATCTTAAAACAGGAGAGATAATTTGGTTTAAGAAAGGAACATATGCAATACAAGACCCATCTGTAAATATTTCTATAAATGAAAATTCCGTCTCAATTAGTGGACTTGATAAAATGGCTCTTTTTACTGGAGATATAAGCGGGCAACTGTCAGTTAAATACATAATAAAACCCTCTGAAGGAAATTCAGGAGTTTACGTTCACGACGCTATAAAGGCAGTTGTAAAAGACGGCGGAGAAAGTAATATGAAGATATCTGAAACATCTTTAATTATTCCATACAAAATCGAGAAAAACATTGGTGAAACAAGATATGAAATTATAAATGAACTTGTGAACCTATTTTATAATTATCAAGCATTTTATGATTTGGATGGAAATTTTATTTTCACAGAAAAACCTACTGAACTTGGAGCAATAAAAAATTCCGAGGTGCAGTGGGATTTTTCTTCTTATAATCTTATTCAAAGCTTAGAACGTCAAATTCAGTATAAAAATATAAAAAATAAGTTTACTGTTTATGGTGGAGTTATGAGTAAAGGATGCCAGGCTCAATATCAAATTTTATTAACTGATAAAGAATACCCTGATTGCCCGTATACTCAAACAAGACTTTTAGAAAACTTTACAAGAGATTTTGTTGTTCAAGAAGATACTTATATCGGAAGCTCAGAGGCATATGATAAAGCCAAAGCAACAGGAAAAATAGATGATGATATAGACGATATGAATATAAGTATTGAGTTTGAATCTAAGTTTACTCAAAAAGAACTTGAAGATATGAAAAAATCGCTTAAATATGCTA
>CAKUYF010000052.1 GCA_934702115.1 uncultured Eubacteriales bacterium
CTTCAGATTTACCTCCCATTTCCAAACAAATCAATTTGATTAAAAAGTTGAAACCTAACACTCAAAATATAGGAATTTTATTTTCACTAAAAGAAATAAACTCTAAGTATCAAGCTGATATAGCAATCAAAGAAGCTGAAAAAATAGGACTTAAATCACAAGTTTTTAATTTTTCACAGACTTCTGAGATTCAACAAGTAGTTGAATCGATGGTGGGAAAGGTAGATGCAATATATACTCCTACGGACAACATGGTTGCCTCGAATATGGAACTCATTTCAAATATAGCAACGGAGTACGGTATACCAATAATTTGTAGTGATGTTAACTTAATTTCCAAGGGAGCAGTTGGTACCTTCGGAATAGATTATTTTGAATTAGGTAAGCTCACAGCGTCCCAAGCAATGAAGATTTTGAAAGGAGAACAAGTACCTCATAACATGCCAATCGAGTACTTGGAAAATTCAAGACTTTGCCTAAATGAGGAGCTTATAAAAAAACTGAATTTAAATTTTGATATACAACCGAATTAAAGTCAAGTTTAACTAAAATATTTGAGCGAATATCAGTGAACATTATTTTTAAATGTGTAAAAATTATTAATTATGTTGATATTTTGTTTTTATATGATATAATAAATTTAGCAATGTATATATAAATTACATTGCTATAGGATTTTTATATAAGGAGGAATTTACATGAAAATGGATGAAAAAAGCTTGGACCAAGTATCTGGTGGGTTTAAAACAGTTGAACTGAAAGATGGAAGTTTTGCAATAGTTGCAGACAGTGCAGAAGTATATAGTTCTGCCGAAGAAGCAAAAAAGGCTATTGCTGAATTAGAAAAAGATTATCAGTTCAGAGGCTTTGGATTCCACCATAAGGGGCATCATGGACCTCACGATAGACCTCACCATGGACCTTTTCAGGGACCTTCAGAAAGGGATCCTTCAGGAATAGTACAATTTCCACACATAGATCAATAACATAGTAAAAATATAAGTATACCGTTATCCGATATTTAAGTGGGATAACGGTACCTATTTGGCTAGCTTACAAAATTTTTGGGATCTTTTCTAACTCCGTTTATTCTTACTTCGAAATGAAGATGAGGTCCGGTGGAATCGCCAGTGGAACCTACGAGCCCGATTTGTTCACCTTGTTTTACTTTTTGATTGACTTTTACAGTTACTTTTTTACAGTGAGCATATAAAGTTTGGGTTCCATCTCCGTGGTTTATAATGATATGATTTCCGTATCCTTTATTTCCTAAGGAAACCTTTTCCACGGTTCCTTCTTTAGCTGCTAAAATATCAGTTCCCGCTACTCCTTTGCAAGCTATGTCCATTCCGTAGTGATATCCTTTATTTCGCGGTCCGAAAGGACTTGTAACCTTTTTTGTGAAAGGTACCGGCCATAAATATTCTTGAATCTTAGTACCTATTAAAAGTTTTTCCGGCTTTGGTTCACAGAGGGTTTTTCTTTCAATTTCTTCTCTACTGATTTCTTTTCCGCCTTTATATACAAGACGATAAGTTACTTCTTCTAAGCCTGTACTTCCTTCTTGTGAAACTTCTTGATGACCTTTCATCAAATTTTCGTCTTCTTCGCATATAGTTTGGTAGGGGATTTCTTCTTTCAAATGCTCTAATAAGGTTAGTTTTACGTGTAGAATATCTTCACTTACTAGTACTTTTATAGTATCTCCTGGGAATATCGGATCCTCGTTCTTTTTACAGTTGATAGCCAGTAAGGTAGGAATATCCATATCAAATTTTTTTGCTATTTCTACGATGCTATCTTCTTCTTTAACAGTATATGGAGTAGTTTTAAGTTTCTTGGAATTTAGAACCTCTTTAACTTTTTCTTTAGTTCGAATTTTTTCTTTTGAAAAAATTCCTTTTTTTATCTCTATTTTATCTTCAAATTCCGCTTCAGCCCCTGGAAAATCTGTTTTTTTTGATTCAAGTATTTCATTTAATGATGTTTGAATATTTTCTTCAGTATCAGTTATGGCTGTAAGATTATCATTTACATATATACCATATCCCGTTGAAAGAATTTCATTAGATTGCTCTACAATTTTGTCTTTTACTGTTTCGGGGTGCGTACAACATTCCTCGAAAGGTACAGGAGTGATTTTTAGTTTAGATTCTACAGTATGCACTTTAAACTTTTCACTTGGAAGAATCTGATTTCGTATCAAACGAGTAGCTTCTTCATATACTTTTCCGTCAGATACTGTGGCGATATGTTGACCGTTACATTCTAAAGATAAACCGTAGGTTTTAGTATTCCAATAATAGACTGTAGTTGCAAATAAAGTAAATGCTGAGATAGGCAATATACTTTTTTTTAATATTGATTCTACAGAATTTTTTTTACCTTTCTTTTTTGCATTTTTCAAGTCAGATACACGCATTTATTTAAACTTCCCCCAATACATTTTACTCACTGCGATAAATTTTAAAGCTGATGTTTTATTACACAAATAAAACATTTAAAATATAACTTCTTAATTAATTATAACAAAAAATTACAAATAATCAACAAATGGATTTCAACTTTGTATAAAGTGTACTTAATATTTTTTATATAAATTTTTATTATGTCAAAAATTGATCTAAAATAAGGAAGAGTTGAAGATCAAAATATAGAATGCTATAATAGTTTTGTATTTAATAGTAGAGATAAAATGTAAATTTTATTTATTATTTTTACCCATTTAAAGCTATAATAAGCTTAGATCCATTATCTAAGTAATGATAAAAATTTAATTCTAAGGGAAGAAGGAACAACAGTATGAACTATGAAAATCAATATCGAACTGAATACTGCGAAGCGGTAACCGAGAGTATGGTAGGTCAAAATGTGAAAGTAGCGGGGTGGGTTGAAAATATCAGAGATCACGGCGGTATAACTTTTATTGATTTAAGAGATCACTCGGGAAATGTACAAGTTGTAGTTAATGATTTTAAAATGCTTAAAAACATTACTAAAGAAAGTGCTATTTCGGTTTACGGAAAAGTATTGAGGCGCTCTGAAGAAAACATAAACCATAAAATTAAAACGGGAAGTATAGAAATTAAGTGTGAAAGTGTTTCGGTAGAGGGAAAGTGTACGGCAATGCTTCCATTTGAAATCACAAGTTCTACTGAAACCAAAGAAGAATTAAGATTAAAGTATCGTTTCTTAGATCTTAGAAATAAAAAAATGCATCAGAATATAGTACTCCGCTCAGAAATTTTGAACTTTTTGAGAAATAAAATGCATGATTTGGGATTTACAGAAATACAAACGCCTCTTCTTTCTGCTTCTTCTCCTGAGGGAGCAAGAGATTATCTTATACCCAGTAGGAAGCATCCGGGAAAATTTTATGCTCTTCCTCAAGCACCTCAAATATTCAAGCAGCTTTTAATGGTTTCCGGATTTGACAGATACTTTCAAATTGCTCCATGCTTCCGTGATGAAGATGCTCGTGCAGATCGTTCACCTGGAGAATTTTATCAGCTCGACTACGAATTATCTTTTGCTACTCAAGAAGATGTATTTAAAGTAACAGAAGAGGTAATATTCGACACATTTACGAAGTTTTCAAAAAAACAAGTTTCAAGTAAACCATTCGTGAAAATACCTTATTCTCAAGCTATGCTTGAATACGGAACGGATAAGCCTGATTTAAGAAATCCATTAAAGATAGTGGATGTCAGCGATATATTTGAGAATTCGGGATTTGCAGCTTTTGAAGGAAAAACAGTCAGAGCTATCACCGTGCCAAATTGTAGTGATAAGCCTCGTAAGTTTTTTGATAAAATGCAAGAATATTCCTTAGAAATAGGCATGAAAGGTCTAGGTTATATAAAAATAACTCCCGAATTTGAATTTACCGGTCCTATAAATAAGTTTGTCCCAGCTGAAAAACGTGACTTACTTTCTAAAAGATGCGAAGCAACGCCGAGTTCCGTTATTTACTTTATTGCAGATAAAGAAAAAGCAGCAGCTAAGTTTGCAGGTCAAATCAGAACTGAACTTGGTAAAAGATTAGATTTAATTGATAAGGACAAATTTGAATTTTGCTTCATAGTGGATTTCCCAATGTATGAAACTGATGAAGAAACCGGAAAAATAATTTTTACACATAATCCTTTTTCAATGCCTCAAGGAGGACTTGAAGCTCTTAAAAATAAAAATCCTTTAGATGTGCTGGCTTATCAATATGATTTAGTATGTAATGGTATAGAGTTATCTTCAGGTGCAGTAAGAAATCATGATCCTGAAATTATGCTAAAAGCTTTTGAAATTGCCGGATACTCTGAAAAGGACATCTTAGATAAATTTAGTGCACTTTATAATTCTTTTAAATACGGTGCACCTCCACATGCCGGTATGGCACCAGGTGTAGATCGCATGATAATGCTTCTTTTAGATGAAGAAAACATCCGTGAAGTAATAGCTTTTCCGATGAACAGCAATGCTCAAGATTTACTTTTGGGATCTCCTACTACTGTTTCGGATTTGCAGCTTAAAGAAGTGCATATAAAATTAAAAAGTTAAAATATTTTTAGGAGGAATTAAAAGTGGTTACAAAAGAAGAAGTTTTGAATATAGCAAATCTTTCCAAGCTCTATTTAACTCCTGAAGAATTAGATGATGCTTTTGAAGAGATGAAAGGTATAGTTAAGTTTGTAAATCAGATAAATGAGATACAGGATTTAAATGAGGAGATTAACTATACCGATGAACTTTCCAATGCTTTACGTGAAGATGAAATTATACAATCATTTCCAAGAAAAAAGATACTTGAAAATGTAGACGGAGGGAAAGAGGGCTTTTTTTACTTAGAAAAATCTCAATAATTTAACTTATAGATTGAAAAACTTAATTAACCAGAATGTAAAACAAGAGGTGAGGCAAAAAATGTCTAAAGATAACAAAGGAATTATAAAACGCATCCACAACTTACTTATAAATAAAGATATATCTTGCCAAGAACTTACCAAAAAATATCTTGAAAAAATTGAGGAAAGCAATTTAAATGCATATGTGACGGTATGTAAAGAATTATCCTTAGAAATTGCCGGAAAAGTAGATAAAAAAATAAATGATGGAGAGGAAATAAGTCTTCTTGAAGGAATTCCAATGACACTTAAAGATAATATTTCTACCTCTGGAATCGAAACTACTTGCGGTTCAAAAATTCTTGAAAATTATAAGCCTATATATAATGCAACTGTTTGGGAGAACTTAAAAAAAGAAAATGCAGTAATGCTCGGAAAAACAAACATGGATGAATTTGCAATGGGATCTTCCTGCGAAACTTCTTTTATAGGAGGAGCAAAAAATCCCCATAATTCAGATTATGTTGCGGGAGGAAGCTCCGGAGGTGTAGCATCCGCGGTAGCTGGGAATATTGCAGCTTATGGACTAGGATCAGATACAGGAGGATCTGTAAGACAGCCTTCAAGCTTTTGTGGAGTAGTTGGACTTAAACCAACTTACGGTGCTGTGTCCAGGTATGGCTTAATTGCTTATGCTTCCAGCTTAGATCAAATTGGTCCTATAGGTAAAACTGTAGAAGATGTATCAGTAGTATTTGATTTTATCGCCACTTACGATAAGAAGGACTCAACTTCTCATCCTAAAATTAATTTTAATACTCAAAGTGAGCTTAAAAAAGATTTAAAAGGATTAAAGATAGGAATACCCAATCAGTATTACGAGGGAATAGACAAAGACATAAAAGAAACTTTGGTTTCAGCAATGAAGGTTTATGAATCAATGGGTGCAAAAGTTGAATACTTTGATCTTCCTGAAATCAAATATGCATTACCTGTATATTACATCCTAGCATGTGCGGAAGCGTCATCAAATTTGGCACGTTTTGATGGAGTAAGATATGGTTACAGAGCCCATCATTATAAGGATATAAATGAAATGATTTGCAAAACTAGAAGCGAAGGTTTTGGAAAAGAAGTTAAACGCAGAATACTTCTAGGTAATTACGTGCTAAGTTCCGGATATTATGATGCTTATTACAAGAAAGCTCAAAATTTGAGAGGGCTAATCATAAAGGCATTTAATGAAGCTTTTAATAAGTTTGACGTACTTTTAACTCCTACTTCTCCTGTTACGGCTTTTCCTCAAAACAAAAGCTATAATAGTCCTGAAGAGATATATTTAGCAGATATTTGCACTGTGCCTGTTAATATAGCCGGAGTACCGGCAGTTTCAGTCCCTTGTGGATTCGATTTGAATAAGCTCCCAATAGGAATGCAAATTATAGGTAACAAGTTTCAAGAGTCAAAAATCTTAAATGCTGCACATCAATTTGAAGTGTTTACAAACTATGCCTATAATAAAAATTTAGATATGGGGGTAAATCTATGAAATATGAATTGGTGGTTGGACTTGAAACACATGTTGAGCTTTCAACTAAGACAAAAATTTTTTGCAGCTGTGTAAATGGATTCGGAGCAGAACCTAACACTCATTGTTGCCCGGTATGTATTGGTCATCCTGGTACTCTACCTAAACTTAATAAAGAAGTAATTAATCTTGCTGTAAAAGCTGGATTGGTAACTAACTGCCATATAAATCTTAAGTCTAATATGGATAGAAAAAATTATGTTTATCCCGATCTTTCTAAAGCCTATCAAATTTCTCAGTATAATATTCCTATTTGTGAAAACGGGTTCGTTGAGCTTTCAAGCGGTAAAAGAATCAGAATAAATAGGATTCATATGGAAGAAGATGCCGGAAAGTTGGTTCATAAGGGAGGAGATGTGTATAT
>CAKUYF010000053.1 GCA_934702115.1 uncultured Eubacteriales bacterium
ATATAATGTAATGGTGAATTTAATTTTTATAATAAGTAGTGGAGGTAAACTAGTGAATGCAATGTTATTAGATTTCAGCATAGTATTAATTTATATAATATTTGCATTTACCGGATTTCGCAGTGGAATTATAAGGTCTTTTTTGACTTTAATAAATTCAATTTTTTCCTCGATTGCTTCTCTTTACTGTTCCAAATTATTTTCACATCTTGCTTACGATTATTACTTTAAACCTTCAATTGTAAATTACTTAATTAATGTTTTACCGGAGTGTAATTTTAATACAAAAGACGCTTTGGGAAAGATTCCACATTCGATTTTAAATGTATTAGGTAATTCCGGAATAACATTATCAGATATTACCCATATTATAAGTAATGTAGGCAAAGAAAATTCAACTGAAAAAATTGTTGAAATTTTTAGACCGGTAGTTATAGAATTTACTAGATCAATTTCAAGTAGCATATTTTTCATATTATTTATGTCTATAGGACGATTAATCATAAATTTAATTTTAAAAATTTCAAAGCTAGGTGCAATAAGAAAAATTGGCAAAGTAATAGGAAGTATTTTTGGAATTTTGAAGGGCTACATAATAATTTCGATTTTTATGTGTTTTCTTAAAGTTATAATGCCATATTGTAGTAGTGAAATTAATGACATATTTTCTTTTGAAAACATATCGTCTACGATGATATTCAAACATATGTATATTAACAATCCTATTTATGAAATTTTTGAAAAGATGAATAATACATAGGTTTTACCAATATTAAAAACCGGATAGGAGGATTAATAAAGATGAACAGTTTTAAATACATGAAAACTAATTTGAACATTCCTAACTTCCTTTCCGTATTAAGAATAGTTCTGTTAGTACCTTTTGTGATTTTTATTGAAAAAGATGAGTATAGTAGAGCTGGAGTAATCTTAATATTATCCGGTTTTACTGATTTAATGGATGGATACATTGCGAGAAAAATGAATCAAATAACCGTTCTTGGAAAGATGCTTGATCCTACTGCTGACAAGCTTACTTTAATGACAATTATGGTATGTATAAGCTTAAAACTTCCCAGGATGTTTCCTTTTATGGTGATTTTAATAATTAAAGAGGTTTTAATGCTGATTGCGGGAGGGATTTTACTTAAATTAAATAAGACGCCTCCTTCTTCGCAGTGGTACGGTAAGCTTTCAACAGTAGTCTTTTACGTTTCAGTTATAACAATAATCAGTATCAAAGCATTACTGGATAAGGACATTGAAGTATTAAATAATTCACTTATGTTTTTTACTTCTGTTTGCATGCTTTATTCTTTATGGAAATACTTTGGTGTTTTCAAAAAGCTAATAAGAAGCGATAAAGTAAACCTATAATATGCATTAATATACAGCGTCAATATTTAAATAAGATGAAAATGAAATAATTTAAAATTTAATAAGTAATGTAATTTAAGGAGTAATGTTATGCTGTGTTCAAGGTGTAAAAAGAGATCAGCTATACTTTTTGTGTCTTCGGGTAAAGAAAAATCCGACACCCAAGGGCTTTGTGCGTGCTGTGCTAAGGAAATAGGTGTAGACCCCATTAAAGATGTAATAAATAAGATGGGAATTTCTGAACAGGATGTATCGGAAATGCAAGAGCAATTTTCTCAAATGCTAGAAACCGAGTTAAATGATTCAGATTCGGAAGAAAAGCAAGAAAATGTGGAATCCGGTGGCGCTGCTACTCTTCCGATGATAAAAAATCTTTTTTCAAATATACTTTTTCCTGAAAGAGAAGAGTTTTCGAATAGTCAGGATAAAGAGAATTTAGAAGGAAACAGATCAAGAAAAAAGTCTAAGCGTAAAAATTTAGACTTATATTGCAATAACCTTACTGCAAAAGCAAAAAACGGCGAACTGGATAGAATAATCGGAAGAGAACAAGAAATAAATCGTACTATTCAAATTCTTTGTAGAAGAACTAAAAATAATCCATGTTTGATTGGAGAGCCCGGAGTAGGTAAAACTGCTATTGCAGAAGGTCTTGCAATAAAAATTCAAGAAGGCAAAGTGCCTTACAGGTTAAAAGGTAAGGAAATTCATCTTTTGGATTTAACTGCTTTAGTAGCCGGAACTCAGTTTAGAGGACAATTTGAAAGTAGAATAAAAGGTCTCATTGAAGAAGTCAAAAAAGATGGTAATATAATACTATTTATTGATGAAGTCCATAATTTAGTAGGAGCTGGAGACTCTGAAGGATCAATGAGTGCAGCAAATATTTTAAAGCCTGCACTTTCAAGGGGAGAAATACAAGTAATAGGTGCAACTACATTTGCGGAGTATAGAAAGCATATAGAAAAAGATGCAGCACTGGAAAGACGCTTTCAATCCGTAAAAATTGTTGAACCGTCCATAAGTCAAACGATAGAAATCTTACAAGGCGTAAAGGATTACTATGAATCTCATCACAGAGTGAAAATATCTGACGAACTTATAAGAAGTTTAACAGTTTTATCAGAAAGATATATTACAGACAGATTCTTACCCGATAAAGCTATTGATTTAATGGATGAAGCATGCACTTATGCCTCATTACATAATAAAGATTTAGTTAATTACGATAAAATAACGTATGAAATTGAAAAATTAAAGAAAGAAGAAGAATCACTGGCAACGGCAGAAAATTCAGATTATGAGGCACTAGCTAAAATAAGGTGTGAGCTTGCTAAAAATGAAAAAGAACTAGAAGAGATAAAGCCAAAAGCCTTGGGTAAATCTGTAACTTCATCAGATGTTTCACACGTTATAGAGCTGTGGACCGGTATACCTTCTTCTAAAGTTGAAGAAAGAGAATTTAGTAAACTTAGGTCTTTAGAAAGCGAACTAAAAAGTAAGATTATCGGTCAAGATAAAGCAGTAGAAGAAGTTACAGCTGCAATAAGAAGAAATAGAGTTCAAATAAGTCCTAGACGGAGACCTGCATCATTTATTTTTGCCGGACCGACAGGTGTTGGAAAAACTGAGCTTGTAAAAGTACTTGCACAGGAGCTTTTTGATACTCCTGATTCGCTTATAAGACTAGATATGTCAGAATATATGGAAAAGCACTCTGCTGCGAAGATCGTGGGATCACCTCCGGGGTATGTGGGGTATGATGAAGCAGGACAGCTCACAGAAAAGGTACGGCAGCGTCCTTATTCAGTAGTTTTACTGGATGAAATAGAAAAAGCTCATCCGGATGTTATGAATATACTTCTTCAAATCCTTGATGAAGGCAAGATTACTGATTCTCATGGAAGAGCTGTTAATTTTGAAAATACAGTAATAGTCATGACCTCTAATGCCGGTAGTGAGAAAAAAGTTGGAGCTTTAGGCTTTGGTAAAAACGAAAATGAATTTTCAAAAGATAAAACCATAAAAGCTTTAAGAGAATTTTTAAAGCCTGAATTTATAAGTCGACTTGATGAAATAATAGTATTTAATAATCTAACTAAAGATGATTTCACTAAAATAGCAAAGCTTATGCTAGATGAGTATGTAAAATCAATGAAGGAGCATGGAATAGATTTCAAGTTTGACGATAAGGCAGTAAAAGTTCTGGCTGAAAAGTCCTTTGGAGGAAAAAGCGGAGCAAGAGATCTGCGTAATTTGATAAGAAAAGAGGTAGAAGACAAGGTCTCTTTGGCTATTATTGAAAATAGCGGTGTAAATATTGGAGAAGTATTTTTAACTGCAGATGATGAAAAAAATATTAAAATTATAACTAATAATTGACTTCTAATCAGTTAGCGAAGTGATAACATGAAATGTCCATATTGTAATTTTGAAGATACTAAAGTGGTTGAATCTCGCTGTGCGGAGGATGGTCTAAAAGTTAGACGCAGAAGAGAATGTGAAAATTGCTTGAAAAGGTTTACAACTTATGAAGCCGTGGAGCAGATTCCTTTAATAGTAGTTAAACGAGACAATTCACGAGAGAGATTTGATAGAAAAAAAGTCCTTTCCGGGATTATGAGAGCATGCGAAAAAAGAGCTGTATCAATGGCGGAGATTGAAGATATGGTTCAAGGCATAGAATCTATACTGCAAAACTCCTTAGAACGTGAAGTAAAATCGTCACTTATAGGGGATCTTTCCATGGAAGCTCTTAGACGTAAAGATGAAGTAGCTTACATTAGGTTTGCATCTGTTTATAGACAATTTAAAGATGTAAAAGCGTTTATGGATGAACTTAAAAATTTTTTAGATGAAAGAAAATAAATTTAGATTTATGGTGAGTATATCATTGTGAATTGCACAAAAAGTCACTATGGATTTACATGATTTTCAGATTAGAAACATTTGAATTATTTTGAAATATAGTATATAATAGGTTTAGAAAATTTTTACAAAAGGAAGGGAATAAATTATTAAGAAGAAATTTAGAGTTCTAAGAGCCTTTTTTGCGCTGATTATTACAACATTAAGCACATGTTTTTATTTTAAAGCGAATGCGCAGTTTAGAGCGTGTAAGGTTATGTCAGGTACAATTTTTGAATATACAGATGATGATTTACAGGAATTTTGCATTGATTTGAAAAATATTATAGATATTTTAGAAAGAAATTCACATTTAGGAAATGTTTCGAGAGAAAGTGTAAACTTAATGATAAGTGTTGTGTTAGACAACAATCAAGGAATTGCTGTATGTAATGGTATTTCCGAAGTAGATGCTTTAGCTAACTTAATATATTTAAAAAGTAAAGAATGTGTTTTATATGGAAAATATCCAGGCAGGGGCATCTGTTTTCCTAACTATATAATGAAGATTTCCAATCTTATTAAGGGCAGTAAAAAGTTACTTATGCGTGTTAAAAATATGAGACGTTGTTGTATATGTGCGAATGTAAATAAGATTACTAATTCTGTTTTATTATCGGATAGAAGTTTAGAGTATGAGAAAGATTCAAACGAAGCCAGAATGAATTATAAGTAATCCAGTAATGCAGTTGAACATCAGAGCCAAAGATTGCAAATATGAATTCCAGACATTGATTTAATGTCTGGATAAATTATTGTCTATATATTATTCATTTGAGAGTTAGGAGAAAAATATAATCAAATCCGCTAATGAAAAGATTTATTATGTTATTTTATTACATATAGGATAATTCTAAATATTTTACTCTACTGTAACTGATTTTGCTAAATTTCTAGGTTTATCTATATTGCAGCCTCTAAATTTCGCAATATAGTAAGATATTAACTGCAGAGAAATTATGCTAAGAGAAGGTAAGATTATTTCCTGATTTTGAGGAACAGAAATCAAGCAATCGGAAATAGGTTTAAGCTTTTCATAATATTTTTCTGTGGTTAAAAATAAAACTTTGGCTCCCCTTGCTTTAACTTCGCGTACGTTACTTATCATCTTATCTATTAGTTTTTCCTGAGTTGCAATTGCAATTACTAAAGTATTTTCATCAATCAAGGAAATAGTTCCGTGTTTAAGTTCTCCTGCAGCATAGGCTTCGGAGTGGATATAAGAAATTTCTTTAAGTTTTAAGGATCCCTCCATACATATTGCGTAGTCAACATTACGGCCTATAAAAAATACTTTTTCATAAGAGTGATAATTTTTAGCTATATTCATTATCTCTTCTTTATTTTCGAGAATTGTTTTTATATTTTCAGGTAAGAGTTTCAGAGATTCGGTAATTTCAGTACATTCTTGGTCAGAAATTTTATTTAAAACCTTTCCAATATGAATAGCTAATATATACATTAGTGCAAGCTGAGTACTATAGGCTTTAGTTGTTGCAACTGCTATTTCCGGACCGGCGTGTGTGTACAATACGTCATCTGATTCACTGGCTATAGAGCTTCCCACTACATTAACAATAGAAAGGACTCTTGCTCCTAATCTTTTTGATTCTCTTAATGCTGCTAAACTATCTGCTGTTTCACCTGATTGGCTTATTATTATTACGAGTGTGTTTTTATCTACAATAGGGGATCTATATCTAAATTCAGAAGCTAAATCTACTTCAACAGGTTTTCTTAATAGTAGCTCCATAAAATATTTTGCAGTGCATCCTACATGATATGCCGATCCACAGGCTACAATACATATTTTATTTAAACTCTCTAAATACTCTTTAGAAAAATTTAGATTATCTATTTTTAAGTCTCTACCCTCAATTCGGGGAGATATAGTATCTTTAATTGCTTTCGGCTGTTCCATTATTTCTTTTAACATAAAATGTTCGTATTGATTTTTTTCTGCTGCATCCACTGACCAGTTTACAACTGTTAAATCATTTTCAACTAAATTTCCGTCAAAGTCATAAATTTTAAATTCGTTCGGAGTAATTAAAGCAATTTGTTTTTCTTGAAGTCTGCAGATAGTATTTGTTTTTGATAACAGAGCTGGAATATCTGAAGCAATGTAATTCTCATTTTTTGATGTTCCTATAATAAGAGGACTATCTTTTTTTACAGCTATTAGCAGATCGGGGTTATCAGTACAAATTATTCCAAGTGCAAAAGATCCGTGTAATTTTTTAATTGAATCTTTTACTGTTTGAAATATATCTCCTTTATAAAGGCTACTCATTAGCTGAACTATTACTTCGGTATCGGTATCGGATTTAAATGAAAATCCTTTGTCAATTAATTCTTGTTTTAATTCTATGTAATTTTCTATTATTCCATTATGTACTAATGCAATTTTTCCGCAAGAAGATACCTGAGGATGGGCATTTACATCAGTTGGATTTCCGTGAGTTGCCCAGCGTGTATGGCCTATACCTAAA
>CAKUYF010000054.1 GCA_934702115.1 uncultured Eubacteriales bacterium
CATTGAATGTACTTCCTGTTCCTCCGTAATCAACTAGAGCAGCATGGTTATATCCTGTTATAGAATTGGTTCCATAAAGATATAAGTTTAAATTAACCGTTAAGTTTTCGGCTGGATGTGCAGCAGATATTCCGCACCAAGTACCGGCTGAGAGTGTTAGATTTGAAAAAACAACATTATACGTTACGCTTTCAGTATCGTCGTTGTAATAATTTATATAATTTTTAACACCAGTTTGTGATCCGCTTATTACGTATAAAGTTTTTGAAGCGTCTTGGCTTATATGTTCTCCCTCGGAACCTTCAACCCGAGTGTAATACGTAGGGAAAAGTGATATTTGTCCGTCGGCAACATCCATTTCTACTACATTTTCAAACTTACTGTATAAATTTTTCAGAGTGTTGGCTTGAACTTTATTATTTACTAATTTAATTGAGGTAAAAAATATAATTGCAAGAGATAAAAACAACAATCCTAAGCTTGACCGACGAAACTTCATAATTTCACCTTCTGTTAATTGGATTTTTTAGTTTCCTTTTTTAATCATGTTATTAAAGGTCATGTCTTTTATTTTTAATGTTTTGACTAATTTATCTACATCATCAGTGTAGGTTGAATCTCTAATTGATTTCAGTAATTGTCTACAATTTCTATTATTATCGCCCGTGGCTTTTTCTAGTTCTGTTACAAATTCATTTAATCTTTCTAGATCTGAGATTTTATTACTTTCGGCTGTAGCTTCTTTAAAGGTTGTAAGAATATCATTCTGTAATTCTTCTAATTTTAGATGCGTATAGAAAGGTGAGTTATCTAAACTGTACTTTCTATACATGCCATGACTAGACAAATTATTTTTAAATAACATAATTGCAAAAACTCTTCCCAAGAGTCTTAGGCTACCTTCGTCGGATTTAGATAAAATAAACTCTGCATCTCTACTAGCAGGTTTAAGGGAAGATGATCCTAAGGTTTTGAAAGAATCGTATGAAAAGTCGTTGTCAAATTTATAACTTTTTCTATCATCATCGTCATCATTGTCATTTTTTTGCCTTTTATCCAGTATTTCTTTTAACTTGTTGTATTCATGAGAGTAACTATTTTTATTTGAATCTGGATCCTTATCTCTTAATAGAGAAGTGAGGGTGAATATTAATTGTTTCGAGTTATTGCTTAAGGCTTCCGGATTATTAACGGAATAGTAGATTTTACTTATAGCAACTTTTACAGCTCCCTCGAATTCGCTTAAAAATTCTGACTGATGAATTGAAATCTTGTCTTTTAATTCAGGATTTTCAGACAATTTATTTTCAAAATTTTTAATTAATGGCTGTTTGTCATTTTTAAAATAATTAAATTTACTTTTTAAATCGTTGAGTGAGGAATTTTCCAGTGATTTATTGAGTTTTAATTTTAAGAATGATGATTTTTCATCTTTTGAATTTTTTTTGCTGAAAAACCCTATTATTTCATCTAAAAGAGATCCCAGTTGATCTATACCTTCAGAGCTGGCAATTTCTGTATCTCTTTTCATAAAGTCATCAATTTTTTTTATAGTACTTTTGAGCTCTTCATCTACATTTTTTAATGCGTTAAGTTTGTTATTTTGGCTTTGTTCATATTTTTGTTTTGAGAGTATTTTATGTTTTTCGTCTTCTAATTTTTCTATTTCATTTTCAAAATAAGTTGAACGAGCTTCTAATGATTCAATTTTCTTTTTAATTTTCTTCAATTCTTCTTTTCTTTGTTTATCGTCTTCACCAGTTTTTGCTGATTGTTGACCTGAGTTTTTCGAGTCTTTCTCTAATTTTTCAGTACCTGCAACAATTTCTCCAGCATTCGTCCCAGGCGCAGGACTGCCCGAGGTTGGGTTGTCTCCTTGGCTTGTTTTATCCTGTAATTCAGTTGGAACGGCTTCAGACGGAGAGTCTCCTGCTTGAGTACTAGAAGCTTGCTCAGGCGCAGGACTGCCCGAGGTTGGGTTTTTTTTGTTTGTTTTATCCTGTAATTCAGTTGGAACGGCTCCAGACGGAGAGTCTCCTGCTTGAGTACTAGGAGCTTGCTCAGGCGCAGGACTGCCCGAGGTTGGGTTTTCTCCTTGGTTTGTTTCATTCTGTGATTTGATTGGAGTAATTTCAAGCAAAAATTCCATCATTTCCTTATCAAGCTTTTCTTTTTCTATTTTATGCTTTTTTAGATTTTCTTTATTTTCTTCTAGTTCTTTTTTGTATTTTTGTATATTAGATTCTAGGGTTTCAATATCATTATCATTTGAGGGCTTTTTTTCGATGGGTTTCTTCGGTAATTCAGTTGAAACGGCTCCGGAAGTTGAGTCTCCTGCTTGAGTACTAGGAGCTTGCTCAGGCGCAGGTTCGCCAGAAGTTGGGTTTTCTCCTTGGTTTGTTTTATCCTGTAATTCAGTTGAAACGGCTCCAGACGGAGAGTCTCCTGCTTGAGTACTAGAAGCTTGCTCAGGCGCAGGTTCGCCAGAAGTTGGGTCTTTTCCTTGGTTTGTTTCATTCTGTGATTCAGTTTTATTTTCGTCTTTTTTATTTTTGTCTGTATCGGATATATCAGACTTATTGTTTTTATTTAAATTGATAAGTCGGGCGGTTTCATCCTTCCAAAATATATTTTCCCTCATTCGGTCTACCATAACATACAAGTACTTATGAGCTCCTTCGGCTTCTCTTATATTACGTCTGACTCTAGCCTTTGATTTTTCGCTTTGCTTTTCAAATTCTTCTAAATTAATAGATTTACTTTCACTACCGTATCCACGTCCCATATTAAAAACGCTCCTTTTAAATAAGATTTATCTTAATGCTTTAGAAGCAACGAGTAAACCTGTGGTAATTTTGTTAGATTCAGTTTCTGCTTTTTCTATATTGCTCCCAGCTGCTCCTAATTTACTAATAATAGAAGCACCCCCAGCCAAATCCATTTCTTTTTCAGCAATTGAAACCGTTGCATCGCATTTCAAAGGTTCTCCCCAACGTGAGAATGCCGTGTAGGTACAGTCTATATTACTTATGATGCCGAAATATTCCATTTGACCCCATTTAAAAAAAGTGTAAGTGTCCGTCTTACCCCAATTTTCTATTAATTTAGGCAAGCTGGTCAGTTGTTTATTCATAAGTGAAACATCAGCCATTAACGCACTGGCTCCGTTTAAAGTTCTTGCGTTATACTCATCGTAAATATCAAACTTGAGTGGTATGTGTATACTTGACGGTAATTCTTCTACTTTTAGATCTGAGTTACTTGTTGCATCACGTAAGCTATATACTTTACACATACAGTTATGTCTAAATTCAGACGGATTAAGTTGTACTGGTAATTTTTCCTCTAACGTGTAACCATTAGCTCCATCGGGTCTTAAAATATAGAATGCCGCTTTTGAGACTATACTAAAATCATTTAGTACTCCTGTGCGATAATTTTTTCCAGTGAGTGCGTTCTTGAATTTATTACCTACACTTTTAATGCTGTCGGAAATGCTCATAGTTAATATCCTTTCTGTTAGTGAATTTTAGTATAATACCATAACTTTTTATGTATATGATATATCTAATCGTACAATATGTCAATCTAAAAGTTATTTATCAAGATAGCTAGTGAGTTTTCTTTTAAAGTTGTTCAACGTATGGTATAATTTCTTAAGCAGATTACTTGTAATTTGGAGAAATTCTTAGGAGGATAACATTTGAAATGCAATCGTGTATTTCTGACGGTATTAAGCTGTGGAAGCTTATTATTGCTATCAGGGTGTACTAATAAAAATTTTTTTAGTACTCAAGGCTTGATGAAAGCTCCTGAGCTGACAAAAAACCAGAAAGAAATTAAAAATACTCTTACTGATTACTTAGGAGACGAAATAGTATGGAAATATTGTGAAGTTAACGGCAGATATTGTGCATTATTTGAATCGGACTGGGAAAGTGGTTATGAAAAATCTTGCATAATAGCTTTTTGCCAATCTCAAAGTGACGCTCAGAATTTACATATCGTTTTAATGCTTAAAGAAAATGATGATTATAAAGTAATAGGGGAGATATTAGGCGATATTTTAAAAATTGAAAAAATTCAGATTAAAGATATAAATGATGATGGTAAAAACGAGATATTAATTTATAATTTTGCCGTCAATAAAGATTTTTCTCCACAAATTAGTTTTTATTCTTATGATGTAAATGGAATAGTAAAGTTAGATGATTAAACGATGAAAAATTTATATATTGTATAAGGTATTATAAAAAAGGAAGTGGTTTAATGAAGCGAGTATTAATTGCTGAGGATGAAGCAGCTATTAGAGAATTTGAAGTAATAAATTTAGAAAGGTCTGGATATGAAGTTGTAGAAACTGATAGCGGAGAAAAAGCTTTGGAGATGTTTGACTGCTATAACGGAGATTTTGATTTAGCTGTTCTTGACATAATGCTTCCCGGTATAGATGGAATAAAAGTTTGCAAAGAGCTCCGCAAAAAAAGCAGTACAATAGGTATAATTTTACTGACTGCTAAGACGCAAGAAATAGATAAAATAAGTGGATTAATGTTTGGTGCTGATGATTATATTACGAAACCTTTTAGCCCTTCAGAACTTGTGGCAAGAGTAGATGCACTTTATAGAAGAGTAGCACTAAATATGATGAGATTGGAAAATAAGTTTAAAGAGGAAATAAAATTCGGGGAATTTGTTTTGAATCTTAGGAATAGGGCTCTTAAGAAAAGGGGAAAAATAATAGAGCTTACACAAGTTGAGTTTCAGATTATGGAGTACTTTTTTTCAAATCCGGGTACAGTATTAAGTAGAAGTCAAATATTTCACCAAGTATGGGGTAAGTCTAGGACCGGAGATGATAAAATAGTCGATGTTAATATAAGAAGGCTAAGAATGAAAATAGAAGACGATCCTTCACTTCCTCAGAGAATAATTACTGTTTGGGGAATGGGATATAAATGGGAAAATTAAATTTTAAAGTTAAACATCATATAGAAGTTAAAGGAATAAAAAAGCGCTGGATAGTTAGCAGTCTTGGGATGGTAGTTGGAATTTTTACATTATTGATAATATGTTTTAGTTTTTTGCTGTACGGTTATTTTTTTAATTCAATTCAAGAAAACTTGATAGGACGTTCAACTGAAGTAGATAGAGTTTTTAAAAACTGCATTGAAGGAGATAATAAAGGTTTTACATATAATGCTTTAAAATTTTTGGAAGACTATAATGATACAAATTCAGTGCAATTAAGTATATTTGATGAAAATGATGAAATTTTATTAACATCTATGGGATTTTTACCGTCAGATGAAGAGACTCCTCAAGATTATTGGAAGGCTAAAAATTCAAATGAAGGAATAGGAATATGGAAGGGGAGAAGCTTAACCGGAGAAAAGATAATGGCTGTTAGTAAGTGTGTATATGACAGTAATGGAGGATATTTAGGAGCCGTCAGATATATAGTATCGCTGGAACCGCTATTTTTGCGTACAACGCTAGGGGTGACAGTGCTGATAATTTTGGAAGTACTTGTTGCAATATTTATGACGATATCCAGCACTTACTTCATAAATTCCATAATAAATCCTATTAGTGATATTTGCAGTAAATCAAAGCTTATAGCTCAAGGAGATTTTAATACAAGAATAGAAAAAAAATATGATGATGAAATAGGAGAATTAAGCGACACTATAAATTACATGGCTAAAGAGCTTAAAGAATCTGAGAAATTAAAAAATGATTTCATTTCGTCTGTATCTCACGAGCTGAGGACGCCGCTTACTGCCATAAAAGGTTGGGCGGAAACAATGCAAATTTGCGACTCAGATCCTACAACAGTAAAAAGAGGGCTTGATACAATAGTGAGGGAAGCAGGAAGACTTTCTTGGATAGTGGAAAATATGCTTGATTTTTCAAGCATAAATGAAAAGAGAGTTAATTTAGTCAAGGAAAAAGTTGACATACTTGCCGAGCTTGGAGAAGCAGTATATATGTTTAAAAACAGAGCAGAAAACGAAAAGAAAACTCTTATATATAATGAGCCTAAAATGATTTCGACAGTAATGGGGGACAGAAATCGTTTAAAGCAAATATTTATAAATATTTTAGATAATGCTCTTAAGTATACTTCTGAAGGTGGGGGTATAAGTGTAAGTGTAAGTGAAAAAGATAAAAAAGCGAATATACAAGTAACGGATAATGGATGCGGAATTCCTGTTGAGCATCTTCCCAATGTAACTAAGAAATTTTATAAAGCTAACTACTTACAAAAGGGTTCAGGAATAGGACTTGCAATAGTGGAAGAACTGGTTAATTTACATGGAGGAGAATTGAATATAATTAGTGAGGAAGGTTTTGGAACTACTGTAAACGTTAGCATTCCGATTTGGGAAGATCCGGATTTACAAAATTGAGAAGGAGAAATTTAAGCATATGACACTTGGAGAATTGTATAAGCAATGTAAGTTAATTTTAAAGGATTCTCAGTCTTCCATTGAGGGGTCTGAAATTAATGTAATTTTAGATGTATGCTTAAAAGTAGAAAGAAAGGATTTAATTTTAGATAAAGAAAGAAATTTAAGTGAAAAAGAAGTAAAAAAAGTTTTGGATGTACTGGATCTTCGATTAAAA
>CAKUYF010000055.1 GCA_934702115.1 uncultured Eubacteriales bacterium
TGAACCTCGAGAGACTTGTAGACAAGGGGATTGAGCGATTTTGCAACCTCGGCGCGCAGGGGCGAATCAAGCATTATATCTGCATACTTTGTGAGAAGCTCCGAAAACTCGGGTCCCACCTCGTCGTAATATTCCACCTCTCCGGCATAGAAGCTGTCTTTTGTATTGAGTGTAAAGCGGCAGTTTGAGAGAGATGCCGCGGTCTGATAATGTCTTACGGCTGCGAGAAAATCCGCACGGGCGGCGAGGAACTCCTCCGCCGTTTTTGCCGCTCCTGCCCTGCGCTCAAAATCCGAGAAAGCGAGCCTGCCCTCTTCTATGGTATAGCGCTTATACACCAAATCCTTTACCTTCGTTACCATCTGCGATGTCCTTTCACAATTCATTTGTAAAAGATTTTAGCACAGCGCGCCCGCGTTGTCAAGCATATAGAGAATATTTTTGTCGGTCATTATACCGTCTCCGCCCTCGCCGGGGGTGTATGTCTCGTCTCCCTTGCCGAGGAGCAGCACCGTCCCACCGGGAGGCGTGGCACGGAGGGCATATGCCACGGCGGAGGGGCGGGATACGACTATCGCGGCGCGGGTCTTGTCCCGGTATGCGGCATATATCTCCGCGCATATTGCGAGCGGCTCCTCCGCTCCCGGGGTATCGGAGGTTATTACCGAGAAGTCGGCAAAGCGCTCTGCCGCGGCGGCGAGCTCCCTGCGCCGACCGTGTGCCCTCCCGCCAACGGAGCCGAAGAGCGCGGTTATCCTCCCCGGAAAAAGGCGGCGGACGAGAGAACAGACAGATGACACGCTTATATAATTATGCGCATAGTCGACTATCACCCGCCTGCCCTGCCGCTGCCGCACCTCAAATCTGCCGGGCACGGCAGCGACGCGGAGAGCCGGGGCGAGCTCGCCCGGCGGGCAGGCGCAGACGCGGGAGGCGGCGGCGAGCGCCGCCGCGGCGTCCGCAACATTGAATTCACCGGGCATAGGGAGAAAAAAACGGCTCCCGCGCAGGGAGAATTCCGAGCCGTCGGGTCGGAGGACAATTTGTTTAACTCTGTAATCTGCCCTGCTTTTAATTCCGTATGTTACAAGATAAGTATCACTGGTAACATTTTTGAGTAGATGTATTTTACCATTTTTTGAAATTTGTGCAGATTTATTGTCAGTAATTAATTCAGCATCGGTTACATCGTAACCTGTTTCGGCAGTCAAGGAAATTTCTAAAGATTCTCCATGTGTAACTTTAAATTGATTTTTTGATAATGCTATTACATTTTCATTTTCAGTAACTGTATATGACGCTCCCGGAATTTTTTCAGGTAAAGTAACTTGATATGAATTTTTTGTTACGTTTGTAGCTATGATTACCATAGGCTCAGTAACTGAGGGAGTAGTATATATTCCTTCTAAAGATGGAGTTAGCAAATAATTTCCTAGCTGTTCTTTTAAGCTTTCGGAATTTGCAAGGGAAGCGGGTACTGAGTAAATAAGTATTTCATTTTCTTTTTGAGTGTACGCTTCTTTAGCCGAAGCTTTAAATTTAAAAGCATCGGAATATTTAACTGTTCCTTCAGAAATAGGATTATTTTGAGTATCTGTTACATTTAAGAAGTCGGAAATATTTTCTAATGATACATTGTAAAAAGCGGAATTTTTTTCTGTTAATGATACTATTAGGTTTTCAGAGATATTGTTTATGCTATAAATACCATTTTTAGGTCTGATTACGTTGTTATTGACTGTAACTTCATGGTTTTCATTTAAATCAGTGGAGTCGCAAATAAAGCAGTAACTGTCTCCATGACTCACCACTATAGGATTTTCGTTGGAGGTGGAAAAGTCCGTATCTGAATTTATATTTTTAAATTTAAATGATGTATTATCTGAATTATCGAATATCAAATTATACTGATTTTTCCTTATGCCGCCTACTTGAATATAAACATCAGAATTTTCTACATAAATATTAAAACTTTTATCGTTTTCATTTTGAGTTAATTTTTCATCTGATTTGTAAACATTAATATCAGAATTTGAATAAGCTGAAGTAGGGTCAAACCATAATTTCAGGGAACTGTTTAAATTAATATTCGGAATTTTTAAAGTATTTGATTCGGGATCGGTGGAAGCATAGGAAAATTCTTCATTTGAGTACTGATACTTTACTTTTAGAGCCTCATCAATCAATTCGTTGCTATCGGATAAATTTATTATTAAATTGTATTTATCTGATTCCATCTTGCTAAAGGAAAAGGCGTCTTCTGATGAAACAAAAATCGGAGAGCTTATATAATTTTGTGAAGGATCTATAGTATCTTCATCATGGGGTTCAAATGTAGTAATGTTACCATTTTCATCATAACCATAGGTATTAAGGGTTGCAGGTTCATTATTAGTTGAAATTATTTTTACATCTTTTACTTTTGTTTGGGTGTACCCTTCAGATGCAAATTGGACTAAAAAATTAAGCTTAACTTCTTTGGAAAGTTCAAGTGATGGCACGCCTGCGGTACTTCCATAAGGCGTATCATCTATGAAATATTCAATTTTTTCAATTCCATCTGTTTTTTGAGGTAGCGTTACGGTATAAGTGTTACTATTTGCACTTACAAAGTTACATAAACAACAATTAATAAAAAAGATGAATAGAATAAAAGATAAAATTTTAATTTTCTTAAAATTGCATCGTTGAATATCAATTGTATCTTTTATAAATAGCATACGTAATAACCTCCCGAATGATTTATATTCAATTTAATATAATTATACTTATTATAAAGATTATTTCAATATATTTTATTGTTAATTTACAAATTTAATTTTTTGTTATAAATAATCTAACTTTTAAAGGAGAGATAGATCATGCTAGAATTACTTTCCGGAAATCAAAAATTTACTTATAGTGTTAGAAAAAAGCTAATTAATAATATGGTAAAGGACTATAAATTTCTTTCTTTGGGTTTAATTGGAAAAAGTTGGTGTGGAAGGCCTATAGAGTTTATTCATTTGGGAAATAAAGAAAATCTTAATTTATGGGTTGCAAGTCATCACGGTATGGAGTGGCTGACATCTTTAGTAGTATTAAAATTTTTAAAAAATGTATGTGAAAAAATAAAACATAACCGAAAAGCGTGTGGAATTGATTTAAAAAAATGCTTTGAAAAACAAGGGCTGACTGTTATACCATGCCTTAATCCGGATGGAGTTGAAATTTCACTACTGGGTAGTCAAGGTGCGGGGAGGTATGCAAGCTTTGTAGAAAAAGTAAGCAGAGGAAATACTTCCAGATGGCAAGCAAATGCAAGAGGAGTGGACTTAAATCATAACTATGATGCTGGTTGGAAGGAGCTACATGCTATGGAAAGAGAAAAAGGAATTTTAGGTCCTGGCCCTACAAGATATGGTGGGAATCGCCCTCAAAGTGAACTTGAAACTTTAGCTTTAACTTCCTTTTGCAAAAAAAATAATTTCAATTCTGCGATAGCATTTCATAGTCAAGGAGAAGAAATCTATTGGGATTATGGTAAAAATACTCCTAAAGAATCTGAAAATATAGCAAATATTATGGCCTTAGCTTCCAGTTATACTGTAAGCAAACCTGAAGGTCTGGCTGTTGGAGGAGGATTTAAAGATTGGTTTATAAAGGAATTTAAAAAACCGGCATTTACAGTAGAAATAGGAAAAGGAAAAAATCCATTACCGGCTTCTGATTTAAACTCTGTGTATGATAAAATTGAGAAGATGCTTTATATAAGTTCTATAATGCAAGTTTAAATAATCAAGTATGGTATATTGAAATTCAATTAGCAAAATGATATATTATGTTTACAATTAATCTTATATTTGAAGGATTGAAGTTTAACTATGGATTCAAAGTCTAAATACGAGTTATGGCTAAAAAAAGTGGACAACCCTAATTTGTTAGAAGAATTAAGAAGTATAAAAAATAGTGAAGAAGAGATTCAAAATAGATTTTATAAATTTATAGATTTTGGAACAGCGGGTTTGCGTGGAATTATGGGTGTAGGAACAAATCGTATAAACTTATACACTGTTCGCTGGGTAACTCAAGGTTTAGCAGAGTATTTAAGAAGTACAGTAGAGAATCCTTCTGTAGCCATATCTTACGATTCAAGAAATAATTCTAAGAATTTTGCTTCTTATGCAGCGGAGGTTTTTGCTGGGAACGGGGTAAAGGTGTACTTAACAAGTGAGCTTCAGCCGACGCCGTACTTATCATTTTGTATAAGATATTTTAAATGTGATGCCGGAGTCATGATCACAGCTAGCCACAACACTTCTGAGTATAATGGCTATAAATGTTACGGAGCTGATGGAGCACAGATAACGGAAGAAGCAGCAAATAAAATATATTCAAGTATTTCTAAAATAGATATATTTAAAGAAGTTAAAAGTATTAGCATTATAGAAGGAATTAAAAAAGGTTTAATTTTTTATATAGATAAAAAAGTTTATAACGAATATTTAAGATGTGTTTTAAACCAAAAAGTAAATGAAGTAAATTTTTCGGATCTAAAAGTAGTGTATACTCCTTTGAACGGAGCAGGGTTTAAACCTGTATGTAACGTTTTGAAATCGGTAGGATTAAAAAATTTAAAAGTAGTCGAGAAACAGTCTTATGCTGACGGTAATTTTTCTACATGTAAATATCCGAATCCTGAAATTCTTGAGGCTTTTGAATTAGCTATTAAAGAAGCAAAGGTATATGATGCGGATTTAATTATTGCTACTGATCCTGATTCTGATCGTTTAGGTGTATGTGTACCGCATAATGGAAATTATGAGTTGCTGAGTGGGAATCAGTTGGGAGTGCTGTTATTTTATTATTTAATTAAAAGTATACAGAGTAAATTATTATTTCCTAAAAATCCTATTCTTATCAAAACGTTAGTAAGCAGTAAATTAGTAAATGAAATTGCTGATAAAAATGGTGTAGAGGTAATAGAAGTACCGACGGGATTTAAGAATATTGCAAGCGAAATAGCGAAGTTGGAAAATCAAGGTGAGCTTTCAAGATTTATATTTGGTTTTGAAGAAAGTAATGGATATTTATGTGGAGCTTATGTAAGAGATAAAGATGCTGTATCTGCTGCTTTGCTTATTTGTGAAGCGTTGGCTTACTTTAAATATAGGGGATTAACTTTTTTAGAATTACTGGAAAATTTAAGCCAAGAATATGGTTTTTTTGGGGAGAAAACTGTTAGTTTAGAGTATAAAGGATATGAAGGATCAGTCAAAATAAAAAATATCATGACAAATCTTAGAAGATTTCCACCCAAATATATAGGTGAGATGAAAATACTAGATGTAAATGATTACTTGAAAAGTAATCTAGGTAGCTTTTCTAATTTAAATATCATTTCTTTAAGCTTAGAGGATGGCGAAATAGTAATTCGTCCTTCGGGTACGGAGCCTAAAATAAAGGCTTATATAATGTTGAGATCAAATAATAAAAAAAGTTTAAATGATAAACTTTCTAAAATGAAAATGGAAATAGAAGATTTAATTAATAAATTTAGTTTTTAAGAATCAGGAGATTGAATTATGAATGGAATATTAGCTACAGCTCTAGGAATATTTCTTACAACTTTTTTAAATACTATGCTAAAGCCATTAACTGATTTAGCAATTTCTACAGGATATTTAGATATAGAGACGTATTCTATAATGTCAAGGTACTGTGAAGATCTCACGAAATCTGCAGAAGAAGGTAAGCTTCATGACGTAATTGGGAGAGATAAAGAATTAGATTCGCTTATGGATGTGCTTTCTAGGAAAGGTAAATGTAATCCTTGTATTATTGGTGAAGCAGGAGTAGGTAAGACGGCTCTTATTGAAGGGTTGGCGTATCGTATATCCAAAGGATTAGTACCGGATTCATTCAAAAATAAAAAAATTATAAAAGTAAACATGGTTGAGCTTATAGCAGGACGTTCCTATTCCGGCGGAAGTCCGGTAGGAAGGATGAGGTCACTTTTTGATAAAGCCAAAGAAGATAAAGACATGATTTTGTTTATAGATGAGTTTCATCAGATTGTAAATTGTGGTGCTGCGGAACTGTTTAAAGTGTATTTGGATAGAGGAGAAGTAAGTGTAATAGCGGCAACTACTACTAGGGAATATTCGTTTATTTCTAAAGATCCGGCATTGGAAAGACGATTTACTAATATTTTCTTGAGTGAACCAACACGCTCAGAAACATTGCAAATACTTAAAAATCTGAAATGTAACATAGAAAAAGACAAGAAAATTAAAATAAGTGATGAAGCTCTTTCGGCGGCAGTAGAGCTTTCGGGAAGATATATCAAACGAAGGACTTACCCGGATAAAGCTATAGATGTTACTTTGTCAACTATTGAAATGGCTATTAGGAAGAACAGAGA
>CAKUYF010000056.1 GCA_934702115.1 uncultured Eubacteriales bacterium
AAAAATTATGGAAGACGAGCCAGATAAGAAAAAAGTTAGTCCGCAAAAATGGGCTGGATTTGTGGAAAGCACCGTACTTAATTTCTTTTACGAACACAAAATTGAAAAACTTACAATCGAAGATGGGAACGGCAATAAAGCAAAACTTTCCAGAACAAAAGACAATGGTATAAAAATCGAGTATTCATCAACAGTTTTGATGTAAAACTATAGCTTTAAAATAGAAAAAATCCTTGTTATAATTAAAGTAGCAAGGATTTTTATTATTTTTGTAGTGAAGAAATTGGAATGTTTGAGTGGAGTAGTTGAGAGAATTACATATCAAGATGAAGAAAGTGGATTTGCTGTTATAAAAGTTAGAGTTAAAGACTTTTCGGAGTTAACCACTTTGACAGGGAAGCTTATTTTCATTAATATAGGTGCGATAATTGAGGCAAAAGGAAATTTTTCGATAAATAAAAAATTTGGTAGGCAATTTGACGTAGTGGAATATAAAGAAAGTTTACCAGCAAGCATTTATGGCATTGAAAAATACTTAGGAAGCGGATTACTTGAGGGAATAGGTGCAAAATTTGCTAAACAGATTGTAGATAAATTTGGGGAAAATACAATAAATGTAATTGAAAACGAGCCTATGAGACTACTTGACATTCCAAACATTGGTTCTAAGCGAGTTCATGCGATTATAAATTCTTGGCAAAAACACAAGAATATAAAAGATTTAATTATATTCTTGAGTGATTGCGGAGTTTCAACCTCTATCGCACATAAAATTTACAAAGTTTATGGAGAGGAAAGCACTAAAAAGCTTAGAGAAAATCCGTATAGCAATGCGAAATTAGATAAAAATAATTTTAATTTTGAAAATGCAATCGAAGAAGTTCAAGAAAACAGTAATATTAAATATGATGATGTGCAAATTTCAGCTATAAAAACGGCAATTTTCTCTAAGTTTAGCGTAATAACTGGAGGCCCCGGTGTAGGCAAAACAACAATCACTAAGGCAATAATTGAGATTTTCAAATCTATAAATAAAAAAATAATTCTTACAGCACCCACAGGCAGAGCCGCTCGGCGTTTGACAGAAACGTGTAATGCTCCAGCGAAAACAATTCACAGACTTTTAGAAGCTAACCAAACAGGGAAATTCAGTAAAAACGAAGAAAATAAACTGGTTGGGGATGTAATCATAATAGATGAAAGCTCGATGATAGATACAATTTTGATGTATAATTTACTAAAAGCCATACCAAACAAAATGACAGTAATATTAATTGGAGATGCCGACCAGTTACCTTCTGTCAACGCTGGAAACGTGCTAAATGACATCATTAATTCTAATGTTATTCCAGTTGTGAAGTTAAGTAAAATTTATAGACAATCTGAAACAAGTAAGATAATAACTTACTCACATCAAATAAATTCAGGACAAATTCCCGACTTATCGAATAAAAACAATTCTGATTTTTTCTTCATAAAAGAATCTGAACCTGAAAATATCGTGTCAACCATAAAAGAGCTTTGCCTAAAAAGGCTATCAACAACCTACAATGTAAATCCAGTATCAGACATACAAGTCTTATCGCCCATGAAACGTGGGTTGCTCGGTACTGAAAATCTAAATATTGAACTTCAATCCATACTAAATTACAACAAATTATTAATCAAACGTGGTGCAAGTAAATACAAACTTGGCGATAAAGTAATGCAGGTAAAAAATAATTACGATAAAAACGTATTCAATGGAGATATTGGTTTCATAAAAGATGTTGACATAGAAGAAAATACCATAACAGTTAATTTTGATTATAATATTGTAGAATATTCCTATCAAGAGCTAGACGAATTAGTGCTTTCTTACGCGATTACAATCCACAAATCGCAAGGCGGCGAGTTCCCGATAGTTATAATTCCAGTTCATTTTCAAAGCAGAATAATGCTACAAAGAAACTTGATATATACAGGTATAACAAGAGCTAAGAAAGTTATAGTTTTGGTAGGAGATGCTAATGCCTTAAAATATGCGATAAAAAATGATGCGTCAGACGACAGAAGAACTCTTTTAAAAGAAAGACTAATTAATAAATTTAGTCTATAAAAATAAACTTGCTATTTTTTATTTTTAAAAGGATTAACTTGTAATAATGCAAAGGACAATAATCGAATATTAACAGTATTGTCCTTTTAATTTATATACAATATATTGATTTTAAGGTATGTAAACCTTTGAAAGTTAGAAAATTGTCAGGATTAGCAATCTTCTTTGTTTATTATAATAGTTAAATCAATTTAAAAACATAGGTCTAAAATGTAAATTAATATTAGCTTTTTTAGCTTGAGAATGTTGAAATTTACGAAATATTCGGTAAACTTTATTGTCTTTTTTTAAGTATGCTCCAGTCTGATGAAATTCAAAATTAATAGTTTTTTGCATACATTGATTTCTAATATCTAATACATAGTCATAATTGCATATTCTTACATTTGTTCCTGATTCGCCGCCAACCGATATCAATTCTATGCTATCGTTAAGATAAGGAATAAGGTTTATTTTGCTAAGCAAGGGGGCACACATAATGGCTTTGTGCTTAATTGGTGCTTTGAGATAAAACGGAAGTCTATAATCAGCCATTTCTTGATTTTCTACAGTACAAGCTATCATAACATTATCATATCCATCGTTCCAATCATAAGGAATACATTCCATAAATCTATCTATTCTTTTCGTTATAATGAAAAATTTAAGATCGCTACGTTGTTTCATTATCTCAAAGGCATCATATCGCCAATCATCAGCATCCTCAACAAAGAAGTCAGATGTAAAGCAAGTATGTACAATCTCGTTTGAAGTTAATTTATATTCTCCGTTTTTTTTACGTTTTATCGGTAAGTCAAAATTTTTAGTTTTGTGAACTAATGTACTATCCTTTTCAAATTGATTATCCTGACGATAAACATAGCAATTTTTACACCCAGTACTTATTTTATGGCAACCATGCCATAGATTCCACATCAACATATTTATTCCTTTTCTTATGTCCTTCTAAATAACATACTATTTTGTTGCCTATAATTCTACCACAAATTTTCCAAACCTTTAAGCATTTGTTTTTTTCGTTCATTTTCGATACCACAATATTTAAGGGTCATTTTTTCAGAACTGTGATTCAAGATGTCTTGAAGTGTTGCAAGTGCGGTTATATCGTTTTTATGAATTTGGAGGAACCAATAAGCAAAAGTCTTTCTCAAAAAGTGAGTTGAACAATGATATGGAAGTTTTAAATTTATCGCCATGTCATTAAAGATTTTTCTTGTGGAAGAACTATCAAGCGGACTATTTTGCCCCTTTTGACTTTTGAAAACATATCTATCAAGATAAAAGCCTCTATCATGCTTAGTATATAAGTCCAACGAATTTTTTATATTTTCAGTTATTGGCATTTTTCTACGTTTTTTAGTTTTTTGCTCAAATATATCAAGTTCATCTTTGTAAGAATAATCTTGATTGAAAAAATCAGAAAACTTTAGTTGTAGTAAATCACCGATTCTATATCCAGTTGTGATGCCTACGATAAACAAACAGTAATTTCTATACTCTTTCCTATCAAGGAAATATTTTTTAATTTTCTCTATCTCCTCTAGGGTTTTTACGGAGTCTGCTGGTTGTGCTTTTGGCTTGCCTTTACTTGTAAAATTGGACTTTAATTCATTATTTTTAGCTTTTTGGGTAGGAAATTTAATTACATTTTGGTTAGTGTTTTTCCACGAATATGTGCATAGATTTTCAAATGTTAATTGTGTATTTATAACAATCACTCCATTATTTTGTTGTATAATAATTATACCTCAAAACCCTATAGAAGTGCTTAAAATGTGTATTTTGTACACAGTAGAGATAATTTTATATAATTAATATTTTTTAGCTATTTAGACAAAATGTGTATGACAAAAATAATCGTTCTATTTCTTGATATTTTTCAAGATTTTGGAACGATTTTATTTTTTACTCAATTTAAGATTGAATCTCTTTTCTGTAAAAATATAGTAATTATCTGCATTTGGCAATATTTTTGGTTATTGAAGTTTTTATTTGCCTTAGTCTAACTTGATTGGTTAGGTTATTTTAAGACTGTTTTTTGGTCTTTTTTGAGGGTGCTTTTGAGTTAGATTTTTGGTCTTTTTTTGAGAGGGTTACTATATAAGTTTTCGTACTTTTTTTAGGTGTTTTTGATGTAAAATATCCCCCTTGAAAAGCTGAATATTGTCGGAATCTCAGCTTATGTATTTAGTCGGCTTTTTTTCATGTCGGACAATATTAAAAATTTTACGAAAACTTCAAGCAGAAAAAGCTTTTTTCTTATTCCCACATTTACCGCAGGTATCTTTTTATTTAAGGCTTGTTTTTATAGTTTTTCTATTTGTCAACTTTCGACACATTAAAATAACTCATCAAAACCAACCATTAACCCAATTACTAAACCCTTTATTAAGTCCACCATTAAACCCAATATAAAAGACCTAATAAAACAACAACCAAGTAAATACTTCAATAATCAAAACACTAGACACATAAAAAAATTTTTAATTATTTTCGGCGTCCTCCTGGTTTTGCCTATGCTCTTGTCCTTGCTCTGTTTGATTTTCTTTTATAAAATCGTCAAAGCTTTTGCCGGTATCTCTTTCGATTTTTTCTTTTACTGCTTGTACTACAAAACCATTTTTACTATAGCCATATTTTTCGCAATGCATATTTAAGACAGCCATTTCTGAAGGTTTAAAAGATATATGTGTTCTTGAATATGCCTTCTTATTATATTTACTTTTTGCTTTAGTACTTGATTTTGTTTCTCTATTTATATTGTCAATCATGTATATACTCCTTTACTTGTATAGTGGTGATAGTATAATATCAAAAATTTGTTTGATAATCAAGTATTTGTTAATATGCACAAATTTAGATACTGGGGACAGTATAATAACTACAACTAAGTATATTGACTTTGTACTGGGGATAGTATATAATGCAAGAGTAGTAAAGAGATAGCAAAACGGCGGAGAACGACAGTTGTTATTTTACTACTATCCAAAATAAACAATATATAAAGAAAGGAGAAAACATAAAAGTGGAATCACACTTAAATTATAAATATTGTGGATATGAAATTCAAAGCAATCCCTATGAATACTGTGTGGGATGCAATAGCCCGATAATGCAAAATGAAGAAGTGTGGGAAATAAAAAATTTATGCTATTGTGAACACTGCATGTTAGAACTTGAAAACAAAAATAGAAGCCTACAACCATAAGACTTCTATCAACAACATTTTAATTATACCAGAAAAGGCTAGAAAAATCAATTAATTTTTTAAAAGAAAGGATATTTGAAATTGGAAACACTTTATAATATTACAAATGAATATCTTGATATTCTGAACGACTGTTACAGCGAAGAGGTTATACCTGAAGATTTATACCAAAGACTTGAACAAATCAATGAGTCATTTAAAGATAAAGTTCAAAATACAACCTTAGTAATTAAAAGATTACAATCAGAATGTGAACTAATAAAAGAAGAAATAAACAGACTAACAAATAGAATGTATATTAAATTTAAAAATTTAAAAAACCTTGAAACATATCTAAAAAACAACATGATAGTTCTAGGAACAAACAAAATTGAGACACCTCTACATACAGTTTCAATCAGAAAAAGTATTAAGACAGAAGTTTACAACGGATTTATAGAATGGGCAAAAGAAAACAATCACGAAAACTTTATCAATGAAAAAACCACTTATATGCCCAACAAAAAACTAATAAAAGAAGAAATTGAAAAAGGTAATTTAGAGTGCCCCTATGTTCGTCTTGTAGAAAACCAAAATTTATTAATAACCTAATACGCCAAAAAAAGAGGTATAAAAATGAATAAGGAAAAAGTTTTAAATGAAACAATTAAAGAAACAAATAAAAAGCATGGAGAAAAAGTTATAAAAAAAGCTAATCAAATTAAAGCTGAAAATGTTAAAACCCCAACTGATATGTTGGGGGGAAACAATAATTATTGTCCAAGTTTTAGAACTAGCATATCACATATAGATACATCTTGTCAAGTAAGAAATTTAAAAGAAGAAGAAATAGAATGTAAGGTATTAAAAGTAAAAGAAGAAGGAGTCTCCCTTTTGCTTTACAAAACTGCTAGAACTGATGCTTTAATACTGGATGAAACATTTGGGAAAATGAACTGGCAATGCGAATACAAAGAAATTAAACAAAACTTGTATTGTGGTATATCTGT
>CAKUYF010000057.1 GCA_934702115.1 uncultured Eubacteriales bacterium
AATAAGTATCCTTTATAACGCACGTCCAAACGAAGTCAAGCTTTTAATGATCGATCCTAAAGTAGTAGAACTTGGAATATATAACGGTATCCCACATTTACTTGTCCCTGTGGTAACAGACGCTCGTAAAGCTGCAGGAGCTTTGGGGTGGGCAGTAACAGAAATGCTTAACAGATATAAAAGATTCGCCGAAAATAACGTTAGAGATATATTTTCTTATAACGATTTGGTATCCCAACATTTAAATGAACCAAATAATGAAAATAAATTTGAAAAAATGCCACAAATCGTTATAGTAATCGATGAACTTTCAGATTTGATGATGGCAGCTCCCAATGAAGTTGAGGATTATATCTGCAGACTTGCACAAATGGCACGAGCAGCGGGAATGTATCTTGTAATAGCGACTCAGCGACCCTCCGTAGACGTAATTACAGGAATAATAAAAGCAAATATTCCCAGCCGTATAGCTCTCTCGGTATCATCTCAAATTGACTCCCGCACCATCCTCGATATGAGCGGAGCCGAAAAACTTCTCGGCAGAGGTGATATGCTCTTTGCCCCCTCAGGTTGCTCAAAACCTATAAGAATTCAAGGTTGCTACGTGACTGACAAAGAAATAGAAAAAATTATCAGCTTCGTGAAAAAATCTCAAGAAAGCGAATATGATGATAAAATATCTCAAGAAATAGAAAAAAATTCTATAAGAGATAATAGCAAGTCTAAAGACGAAAAACTTGACGGTGATTCTGATCCTGTTATGAAAGAAGCTATAAAGTGTGTTATCGAAGCTGGACAAGCTTCTACCTCTCTTTTACAAAGAAGACTTAGACTCGGTTACGCCCGTGCAGGAAGATTAATAGACGAAATGGAACAAATGGGGATTGTCGGTCCTCATGAAGGTTCAAAACCACGCCAAGTGCTCATGAATTATCAACAGTTTTTAGAAATGAATATGAACAGAGAAGATTTGTAAATATAATAAAAGTGAAGTGTGAGAAGTGAAAAGAAAAAAAAGAAAATTAAATAAAAATGTAAAGTACATATTTCTAGGATTAATCATGGCATTACTGTCACTATTTTCTTTAACAGGAAATTTTGAAAACCTGAATTGGAAAAATATTTTCAGTAATTTCAAAGTATCTGATCAATCGGAACCTACGGATGAAGACTTCAATATGAGTGTACATTTTATGAACGTAGGAAAAGCCGACTGTGCATATATAAAGTGTAAAAATCATTCTATATTAATTGACGCCGCTGATAAAGAACCCTATGGCACAGTTACTGAATATTTAAAAAAACAAGGTGTATCAAAACTGGATTTGGTAGTAATATCTCATCCACATAGAGACCATATCGGACAAATGGCAGAAGTTATAAAAGAATTTAAAATAGATAAATTTTTAGAACCTAATATTCCAGATAAATTTTTGCCTACAACTATGACATATGAAAAAATGCTTAAAGAAATTTCTAAAAGAAATATTAATTCAAGGCTCGTCAAAGGAGGAGAAAGTTTTAATTTAGGAGATATGCATATAGAAATTTTCGGACCATTATCTCCCAGCGAAAATTTAAATAATAATTCCGTAGTTATGAAAATAACTTATAAGAATGTAAGCTTCTTATTTATGGGAGATGCAGAAAAAATTGAAGAAGCTGAAATTTTATCTTCAGGCGCTAACGTCAAATCTACTGTTTTAAAAGTAGGCCATCATGGTAGCCGAACCTCAAGCTCGCAAAATTTCTTAGAAAAAGTTCAACCGCAATACAGCATAATATCTGTGGGACCCGATAAGAGTAACCTTCCTAAAGAAGAAATAATAAAAAGAATAAATAAAATATGTAAAAATATTTACAGAACGGACTTAAATGGTAATATAATAGTATCTACAAATGGAAAAGATATAAAAGTAATAACCCAAAAATAAAAAAATATACTTTAAGGAGGAAGAAATGAAATTTCTTTCCGTGGATAGAATAGAAAACGGATGGGTAATTTGCGAAGATGAACTCGGAGAAAAACATGAAATAAATATTTCTAAACTTCCTAGTGAAATTAAAGAGGGAGATATTTTAACCCTTAATCTTGACGGAAATTGGACAATAAACCATAAAATCACAAATTCAAGAAAACAATATATAATCAAGCTCAGAAATGAAATCTACAAACAAAATTAATAAATATTAAATGTAAATTTTATTTCAAATAAATTGATTGATTCTAAAAATTGAGGCATAATTATATCTATAAATTATTCTAGGAGGAATAAATAACATATGTTTAAGAAAAAGTCATTATCTCGCATTTTAGGTTTAGTAATAGTGTCTTCCTTTGCACTTACTCCAAATAGCGGAGCAATTCTTTCATGCTTTAGTTCAAGCCCAGAAAAAAACTTGGAGTCAGCTCAGGAAAATTTAAACGTTGCTAAAGAAGATTTAAACTCAATAATAGAAAAATGCGAAAGCTTTCATGGAATCTCTGTTGAAGCTATTTCTAAACTCGAAGAATCAGTTAGCAATCTGAAAAAATTCAATGAGAGTTCAAGAGAATCATTTGAATCTTTAAATAAAGC
The DNA here is from genome assembly GCA_934702115.1 of uncultured Eubacteriales bacterium. Taxonomy (GTDB): domain Bacteria; phylum Bacillota; class Clostridia; order Oscillospirales; family Acutalibacteraceae; genus UMGS1491. The sequence continues at coordinate 2,580 of CAKUYF010000057.1, forward strand.
TTTTAATGAGTGGTTTGAAAGCGGATGCAGTTCAAAATCCGATTCATATGACAAATATATAGAAATACGTGAATCTTTCAATAATAACTTGGAAAATTTTAGAAATGCTCTTAAAGAAGTTAATGCTTTCAATGAAGGAATAAATAATCTTTCAGTTAAACCTCAATACCCTTACTTAACTTATAAAGATAGTGTTTCATCATTAACTAAAGCATATTATAACTATGAAAAAGCAAGTGCGGAATTAATAAAATAATTTTTATTTTAAACTTTGTTAAAAAAGGGTCTACATCCATAATGCGTTGTAGATTCTTTTTATTGCTAATTATTAATATAATAATTAAAACTCAATTTTAAAAATGAACTTATATTTGGAGTTTCGACTTATTTATGTTAATATAATGATTATTAAAAAGTTATAGTAAATGGAGAGATTAAATCTTGAAAAATTTTAAGGACTTCAAAACGCTCCTATTAGGGGACGCCCTTAAAGATGATCAACTTCAAAATGAAAAACTATCACGCTTTTGGGGACTTCCTATAATGGCAAGCGATGCTGTTTCATCAGTCGCATACGCAGTAGAAGAAATACTAATGGCACTTGTACCCGCCCTTGGCTTATTAGCAGTAAATTATGTGGGCTTAGTAAGCTTACCTATAATTTTACTTCTATTGGTATTAATATTTTCTTATTCTCAAATAATTAATAATTACCCTAACGGTGGAGGCGCTTACGTAGTATCAAAAGAAAATTTCGGAAGTAAGGCCTCTTTACTCGCTGCTACTTGCCTTATAATTGATTATATAATGACAGTCGCAGTAAGTACTTCCTCCTCAACTGCAGCTATTATTGCAGTATATCCTAAACTGGAACCTTATCGCATTATAATATCATTAATTTGCGTCGGATTAATTACTTTAGTCAATTTAAGAGGAATTGGTGAGTCTTCAAAAATTTTCGGCGTTCCCACATATGCTTTTATAATCTCTATGATCTGCCTGATAGTTACAGGTATGATTCGTTTCTTTAACGGAACCCTTGCTCCAATCTCTTATGATGCATCTCAATTAGCACACCTTCCTTCAGAAAATTTGAATAATATGACTGTTATTCTATTCCTCTGCGCATTTTCCTCAGGATGCTCGGCTCTCACAGGTGTAGAAGCTGTAAGTAATGCAATCCCAAGCTTTAAAGAACCTTCTCAAAAAACCGCAAATCATGTTTTATTTATGCTAGGTGGAATAATAATAGTAATTTTCGGAGGAACAAGCTTTCTGGCAACAGCTCTAAAAGTCATTCCTCTCTCTGATAAAACTGTACTTTCTCAAATGGCAACTGCAATTTTTGGCAATGGAATAATGTTTTATTTTCTACAGTTTACTACGTCCTTAATTTTACTTTTAGCCGCTAATACTTCCTATAGCGGACTTCCTATACTTCTATCTATTTTGGCAAAAGATAACTATATGCCACGTCAGTTTGCTCAAAGAGGTACTAAGCTTAGCTTCTCAAACGGAATAATGTTTATTTTTATTTTCAGCTCTCTGCTCCTTATCGCCTTTAATGCAGATACTCATCGCCTCATACCATTTTATTCGGTAGGTGTTTTTGTATCTTTTACGATTTCTCAATTCGGTATGTTTATAAAATGGAAAAGATCTAAACAGCGAGGATGGCAATATAAATCACTTATTAACGGTTTTGGAGCTCTAGTTACATTTATAGGCTCTATAGTAGTATTCACAACTAAATTTGTTCACGGCTCTTGGGTACTGCTAATCGCCACCCCGCTATTTATGTGGTTTATGTCTTCAACATGCAAGCATTATTTTAAATTTTTAAGAGGTATCAGTGTATTAGGATACAACTATAAGTATAAAGAAAGCCAAAGCTCCGATGTTTTCCCTTGTGTAGTTCTTATAAATAAAATAAACCGTGCCGCATTAAAAACTTTCGATTATGCAAATAAAATAACTTCCAATTTAACCGTTTTACATATATCTGTTTCAAATGAAGAAACAGAACACCTCAAAAAACAGTGGAAAGATTTAAAAATAGGAGTGCCTCTTACTATTATTTATACTCCTTACAGAGATATATTAACCCCTATAAAATCTTACATCTCTAAAAGAGAATCTGAACTTGATGAAGGCGAAAATCTTACAGTTGTGCTAACAAGAATAAGCGGAAACGGAATTTTGGATGCAATATATCACAATCAAACTACTTTCTTCATAGAAAAAGAACTCAGAAAACACGAAAATATTGCTACTATACTCGTGCCTTATTTCTATGATAAAAAACAAAAATAAAGATCTTGATAAAAATAATATTCTAAAGGAGGCATAATACTTAATTGAAAGGTGTAATAAAAAAATTAATATGTTTTATAATAATTACTAACTTCTTTGGATTTACCCTTCGTGTATGCGGTCTAAATTTAACAGAAATCCAAAATCGTGGATATTTAAAAGTATCCACCAATGCCGAATTTGAACCTTTTGAATACAGAGACGGAGATAAAATTACAGGTATAGATATCGAAATAGCCGAATATATAGCTAAAAAATTAAATGTAAATCTTCAAGTGAACGACGTCTCCTTCGACGCATTGACAATAGAATTAAATAACCAATGTTGCGATTTTGCTATTGCAGCTATGAGCTACAGCGAAGATAAATCCCATGGAGTAGACTTTTCTGAACCTTATTACAATGCTAAACAATCTATTTTAGTTTTAAATTCAAGCACTATCACAACAGAAAAAGATTTACACGGTAAAAAAATAGGTGTACAAATTGGGACAAGCGGTGATTTGTACTGTACCGAAAATTACCCTACCTCATTTATAACCCGTTATAATCAAATTTCAGATGCTTCAGCAGATCTAAAAAACGGTCAATTAGACGCAATTATAGTGGATGATCTTCCAGCTCAAAGGCTTCTTACTATCCTTGGTAACAAAGGAAAAATACTTGAAGAACCTCTTTCTCAAGAAAGCTATAGAATCGCAGTACCCGAAGGAAGCTATGAGCTTCTGAATTTTATAAATTCTACTCTTTCCGAAATGGAAGAAAACGGAGAAATTAAAAAAATAATTGATAAACATATAACCGTAACAGGAAATACCGACAACGATATATTTTCACAAATTTATAGAAATTTAATCTACAAGGAAAGATATAAAATAATCTTTCAAGGAATAGCTACAACACTTCGTCTGACGTTCTTTGCGTTAATTTTAGGATTAATAATAGGTATAACTATATCTTTAATAAAAGCCACACATAAAAATACATTTATTTCTAAAATTCTTAAGTTTTTGGCAAACGCTTATTTAACCTTAATAAGAGGTACCCCGGCAACAGTTCAATTATTCGTTATTTATTACGTTATACTCTCTTCTACTCCTCTTAATAAAATAGCTGTAGCTACAATAGCTTTTGGAATAAATTCAGGGGCGTATGTATCTGAAATAATACGTTCAGGAATACTTTCAGTAGATCCGGGCCAATATGAAGCCGGACGCTGCTTAGGACTTAACCATAAAACCACCATGACTAAAATTATATTACCTCAAGCAATCAAAAATGTATTACCCACGCTTATAAACGAATTTATACAACTTATAAAAGAAACTTCAATAGCAGGCTTCATCGGCGTAACCGATTTATCAAGAGCCGGAGATATAATAAGAACAAGTAC
>CAKUYF010000058.1 GCA_934702115.1 uncultured Eubacteriales bacterium
GAGATACAGGTACCAATATGTCCATGACTATTTCTTCCGGAATGGAAGCAATTAAAAAGTTGGATGATGATTCAGAAGTAGGTGAAGTCATAAAAGCGTTTGTTCCGAGCTTATTAAGAGGAGCAAGAGGTAATTCAGGTGTTATTCTTTCTATACTGTTTAGGGGATTTAATAGGCTTTTTTCTGAGTCAGAAACTATAAACGGAGTTGACGTCATTAAAGCGTTAGAAATAGGTGTTCGTGAAGCTTATCAATCCGTTACTAAACCGACAGAGGGAACTATGCTTACAGTTGCAAGAGAAGCTTTTGAAAAAGGATTGGAGTTTTCGAATCAAAGTAACGATATAACTTTAATTTGGCCTCAAGTTTGTAAGGGAGCTAGAGAAGCTTTGGCTACAACTCCTGAGCTTTTACCGGTTTTAAAAAAAGCGGGGGTTGTGGATGCCGGTGGAAAAGGATTATGTTTAATTTTTGAAGGGATGCTTTCAGTTTTTTGCGAAAACAAAATAGTAGATTGTGAACCGTTGACTACAAATATTGAAAAAGACGATGTTTTTAGAAACGCAGCTGCGGAATTTGATGGAGATATTACTTATACGTATTGTACAGAGTTTATAGTAAAGCGTAGTAGGTTTTGCAAAATTGAACCCAGTAAATTAAGATTGAGACTACAAAAAATAGGTGATTGTGTAGTAGTTGTAGATGATGAAGAAATAATAAAAGTTCACGTACATACAGAATGCCCGGGCAAAGCTCTTCAAGAAGGTTTGCGCTTTGGAGAACTTTTGACTGTTAAAGTAGAAAATATGAAAGAACAACATAGACTTGCTGTGGAAGCAAAAAAAGAGAAACTGTTGAAAGAAGAAAGTATGTCTTTTGAGCCGCAAGCTCCAGAAGAAGAAATGGGATTCGTAGCGGTAGCTGCCGGAAACGGAATAAAGAGTTTATTTAATGATTTGGGATGCTTAAATGTTATAAGTGGCGGTCAGACGATGAATCCTAGCACTGCAAAGATTACGGAAGCAATACTTGCCACACCTGCAAAAACCGTATATGTTTTACCTAATAATAAAAATATAATTATGGCTGCTCAACAAGCTGTAGGACTCGTAAAAGATAGGAAAGTAGTAATCGTACCAACAAAGACTATTCCTCAAGGAATTTCTGCACTTATAGCTTTTAAACCTGATCTTAATTCTGGAGAAAATCTTGAAGCTATGACAGATGCAGCTTCTAAGGTTAAAACCGGGCAGATAACTTTTGCAGCCCGTGATTCGGAATTTGGCGGAATAAAAATAAAAGAAAAAGATATTTTAGCTCTTTTAAATGGTAAGCTTACGTTTAGTGAAAAAGATCCTGTAAAAGCGGTGGTAAGGCTTGTAAAATCAATGATTACAAAAGATTCAGAATTTATAACCGTTATTTACGGTGAAGATATAAGCCTTAAACAAGCGGAATTAGCAAGAGATATGATTGTTTCTTCTATAAAAAAACCAATAGAAGTAACTTTAATAAACGGAGAACAACCTATTTATCATTTTATTGTTTCTGTAGAGTAAAATTTTAAAATAATTTTTGTGTTTTAGGTAATATACTTATTATTTATTATGAGGCATTTACTGATGGAAGTTTATAATGAGTCTTTTTTTAAACAGGATATTAAAAATTTGAAGGGAGTAGGAGAAAAAACCGCTCAAGCATTTAATAAGCTTGGAGTGAGTACTTTTGAAGATTTACTAAAATTTTATCCAAAAGGTTATGAAGATTGGACTTCTTATAGTTCTATTGCGTTAGCTGAAAACATTAAAGAATGCTGTTTAAAGATTAAAATTATTAAAGAATGTATTGAAATTAAACTGAAAAGCGGTAGATGGCTATATATCGTTAAGGCTTCAGACGGCACTGATAAGTTAAATATGATATTTTTTAACTCTCGATTTCCTGCTAAAAGTTTAGTGTTGGGAGAAGAATATTTAATTAGAGGTAAAATTGTAAAACGTAACGATGAATATGAAGTGCTGGCTCCAAAGGTTAAAAGATTAGAAGAGGGATTTTTAATTTCTCCAGTATATAACCAGTGTGAAGGACTTACTTCTTCTAAAATTTCGAAAGTCATAAAAAATCTAATTGATAGCATGAAAGAACCTTTTTCAGAAACACTTCCTAATTCTATTCTTGAATGCTATAATCTTTCTCCCAAAGATTTTTGTTGTAGGAATATTCATTTTCCTAAAAGTATGGATGCGTTGAATCAGGCACGAAACAGGATTATATTTGAAGAATTTTTTATTTATCATTTGAGTATGGTTCGTTTAAAGGTTAAATCACGTCAAAAAACGGATGTTGAGATTTCGGAAGGGTTTTTTGAAGACTTTTGTAAAATTGTTCCTTTTGAGCTTACTGATTCTCAGAGAAAAGTTATTTTAGAATGCCTTCAGGATATGGGTGAAAAAGATTTATCTATGAATCGGTTACTTCAAGGGGACGTTGGATCTGGAAAAACATTAGTAGCTGCAGCTTTAATGTATGCGGCTGCAAAGAACGGCTATCAGGCAGCTTTAATGGTCCCGACGGAGCTTTTAGCGCGTCAACATTATAAAACTTTTTGCGATCTTTTAGCTGGCACTGGAATAAGAATAAACATAATTTGTGGTGCTTTAAGAACGAAAGCAAGAAGAAACCTATATGAAGAAATGCTTTTGATGAAAAGCGGAATAATTATCGGGACTCATTCTCTTATTTCCGATGGAATACAGTTTAGAAATTTAGGCTTAATAATTACGGATGAACAGCATAGATTCGGAGTGAATCAACGTGCTAAATTAATTGGTAAAGGAAATGCACCGCACGTTCTTATAATGTCTGCGACTCCTATTCCCAGAACCTTAGCAATGATATTGTATGGAGATTTAGATGTTTCTATTTTGGAAGGAATAATCCCGGGAAGACAGAAAATAGAAACTTATAGAATAAGTAGTTCTAAAAGATTTAGAATGTTTGAGTTCCTTCAAGAAGCACTGTTGCGAGGAGAACAGGTGTATGTAGTGTGTGCCAGTATTGAAGATAGAAATAACGGAATTATAGACTTGGTAAGTTATAAAGAAATGCTTGTAAAAAGTGGAGGCTTTAAAGCTGAAGAGATAGAAATTTTACATGGAAAAATGAGTCCTTATGAAAAAGACTATGTAATGAACGAATTTTTGAATAACAAGATAAAAATTCTGATTTCTACGACTGTCATTGAAGTAGGGATCGATGTTCCCAACTCTACAGTTATGGTAATAGAAAATGCAGAGAGATTTGGACTATCTCAACTGCATCAGCTTAGAGGTAGAGTAGGGCGTGGAAACAAAAAGTCTTACTGTATATTAGTTTCTGATTCTGATTCCAAGGATGCAATTAGAAGGTTTTCGGCAATGAAAGATTCATGTAATGGATTTGACCTTTCTGAAGAAGACTTAAAAATAAGAGGTCCAGGAGATTTCTTTGGGACAAATCAGCATGGTGTTCCAAATATAAAGATGCCTACCGGTTTTCAGGATCTTCCCGTGGTTCAAGCGGCACATGATTGCGCTAAAAAACTAATTGAAGATGATCCTTTTTTAAGAAATCCTGAGTTTAGGGCTGTTAAATTAGAAGCTGATAAATTTTCCAATGGAAATTTTGATTCTGAATTTAATGTTGAAAGTATAGTATTTTAGTAATATTTAAAAATAGGTGGTTTATGATAGTAGGGGTCGATATGATAGAAATCCCAAGAATAAAAAATTCTATGATTAGAAAAAATTTTATTAAAAAAGTTTTTTCGGATTTGGAAATTAAAGATCTTGAAATAAGAAAGTTCAATCCTCAAAGTGTAGCTGCTGGTTTTTGTGCTAAAGAAGCTTTCTTGAAGGCAGTTGGATTAGGTATATTAGGGATTAAACTTCATGAAGTTCAATTGCTTCATAACGAAGTAGGTCAGCCTTACATTGTTTTGGAAGGAAATTTAAAAGAAAAGTTTAAAAGCTCTGAATGGCAGTTTTCCGTGAGTTTAACTCATACTAAACATTATGCTTGTGCAGTTGTAATAGGTTGTAATGAAGGAAAGAGGTAATTTCATGAGAGATAAATATAGTTATATGAGTGTAATAACTTCAGAAATGGTAAGATATAAGCTTCCGCGTCGTCCCGAAGATTCTCACAAAGGGACTTTCGGAAAGCTTTTTTGCATTTGCGGAAGCAGGGCTATGCCTGGAGCAGCTTGGTTTGCCATAAATGCTGCCATTAAATGTGGAGTAGGATTGGTTAAAGCTTGTGTAGTTCCATCAGTTTATGACAATTTATCTAGGAGAATCTCTGAACCTACTTTTTGTGTTGTTCGTGAAGGTGAAGATGGTTTTATGAGCAAAGATTCTTTAAATATCATTTTAAAAGAAATGAAAGAATGTTCCTGCATGTTAGTGGGTAGCGGACTTGGTTATACGGAAGATACCAAGTATTTGATTGAAGAAATAATTAAAAATTCAAAAATTCCTATTATTATAGACGGAGATGGAATAAATGCGATTGCAAATAATATAAGTATTATAAAGGAGAATAAATGTGAATTAATATTTACTCCACATCCCAAAGAAATGTCAAGGCTTATAAAGGGAAAGATTGAAGATATAAATTCCAATAGAATATATTTTGCTAAGGAGTTTTCACAGAAGTATGGAGTTTGCGTAGTTTTAAAGGGCAAAAACACGGTAATCTGTGATAAACAGGGTAACATTTATATGAATACAACCGGTAATGCAGGCATGGCTAAAGGAGGAAGCGGAGATGTGCTTTCTGGGATAATAAGTTCATTTGTAGCTCAAAAATTATCTGCAGTAGATGCTGCGATATGTGGAGTTTTTTTGCATGGACTGGTAGGAGATAAATGTAGGGAAAAGTTTTCCGCAACTTCTATGACACCAACAGATATGATAAATGAGTTACCAAGTATATTTAAAAAATTTGAGCGTTAGGGTGATTTTTTGAGTAAGTTATTATCTTTTATGTTAGGAATATTAATGTTGGGTACTTTATTATCTGGGTGTAATAATAGTGAAGTAAGTGAATTTACTAATGTAAATAATAATATAGAAAGTGAAATAAAGATAAAATCTAAAGATAATGAATATAAATGTAAGATTTTTCATACTCCTGAAGGATTAAATACTGTTACATTCAGTTATCCAAAAAATTTAGAAGGTTTTACTATTTCACGTAATTGTGGAAAATATGAAGTAGTCCAAAAAGAATTACAAGGAGAATATATCAAAGACCCTTTACCTGAAGATTCTGAAATTAGAAAATTGATGGATATTTTAGATACTTTAAATCGAGAAGAATCAGGTTTTAATTTGAAAAGTGAAGAAGAAGGAGAAAAAACCTTTGTAGGCAACGAAAGTGAAGTGGTTTTAGACAAAAAAGGGAATATAGTTAGTATTTCTCTTAAAAATCCTGAAGCGGAAATAGAATTTGAAAGATAATTAGACAAATTTTACTTATTTTTTGAACTAAATGATTAAAAAATATTGAAAACATTAAAATGAAATTTTTTTTAAAAAAAGTGTTGACAAGGATAGAGGGGGTATGCTATTATAATAAAGCGCTGAGGGACAGAAGAGAATGAAGCGCAAGGGACCTTGAAAATTAAACAACGCAGAATGTAAGGAATTAAGCGAAAGCTTAATGAGAATATATTCAAAGACCCGTAATTAATTTGAGAAAAAACGGAAAATAAGTAAGTCAGTGTAAAAGATTGAGCGAAGAACAATCTAATTTGATTAGAGAGTTTGATCCTGGCTCAGGACGAACGCTGGCGGCGTGCCTAACACATGCAAGTCGAACGGGGAAGTAAAGCTTGCTTTGCTTTCTAGTGGCGGACGGGTGAGTAAAGCGTGAGCAACCTGCCTATCAGTGGGGGATAACTTCCGGAAACGGATGCTAATACCGCATATAGTACATAATTCGCATGGATAAGTGTATGAAAGGAGAGATTCGCTGGTAGATGGGCTCACGTCCGATTAGTTAGTTGGTGGGGTAAAGGCCTACCAAGACCGCGATCGGTAGCCGGGCTGAGAG
>CAKUYF010000059.1 GCA_934702115.1 uncultured Eubacteriales bacterium
CATCTATACTATAAACAATATTACACCCGTTTTTAAGCATACAATCAGTAAATCCACCCGTCGAAGCTCCTACATCCATACAATTTAAATTTTTAAGTTCAATATTAAATTTATTTATAGCTTTTTCAAGCTTCAGCCCGCCCCTACTTACATATTCAAGTTTTGGACCTCTTACTTCTATATTACATTTATCGTCGTAATAAGTTCCGGGCTTATCAGACTTTTGATTTTCAACAAATACAAGACCTTCCATTATCATTATTTTTGCTTTTTCCCTACTAGGGGCTAATTTTCTGTTAAACATTATGACGTCTAGTCTTTCCTTCATAATCAGCACTTAGGAGGCCTAAACTCAAGAATAGAATTTACTACCTCCCTGTCAGCCTCCTTTTGAAACTCCTATTTTATTATTCATTCAATTATATAAATTCATAGCTTTTTCTGTGTTGCCTTCAATTATTAATTTTACTGCCATGTAAGCATTATGTAGAACAAATTCCAGATCTTTAAGCTCTTCTTTAGAAAACTTTGATAAAACCCAATCAGTTAACTCCCATTTTTCATTAGGCTTATTTCCTACTCCTATTTTTATACGCGGAAACTTATTTGTACCCGTTAAATTGATTATGTTCTTAACACCATTTTGCCCACCATGAGATCCTTCTTTTCTTATTCTAAGCTTTCCGACAGGAAGAGAAATGTCATCGAAAATAACAATTATTTTTTCAGAAGAAATTTTATAAAAATTCATAGCTTCCAAAACCGACTGTCCGCTCAAATTCATATAGGTTTGAGGCTTAAGAATCAATATCTTTTTATTGTTTATTTCACACGTTCCGCACATTGCTTTGAATTTATTAGTACTAATATCGCACCCTATTTCACTTGAAATATAGTCGATAGCCATAAATCCGGAATTATGCCTAGTGTTTTCATATTGTTTTCCGGGGTTTCCAAGTCCAACTATTATATAATCAATATTTTTCATGTTTTTCACTTCTTGTTTTAAATTACTCTAATATCATAGTGGAAACCGGTGAATCAAGATGTATTCTTTTAATAGCCTCTGAAATAACTGGTGCCACATTTAAGATCGTAAATTTATCTATAATTTTTTCTTCAGGAATAGGGATGGTATTCATAAAAACAACTTTCTTAATAGGACTACTTTTAAGCCTTTCAACAGCCTTTCCTGAAAGCACTCCGTGCGCAGTATATACATATACTTCTTTTGCTCCGCCTCTTTCAATTATTGCTTCCGCTGCATTACATATAGTTCCTGCTGTATCTATAATATCATCAACCAGGATTACTTTTTTGCCACGCACATCCCCTATAATATTTACTACTTCACTTACATTTGCTTTTGGACGTCTTTTATCTACAAGCGCTAAAGGGCAAGATAACCTTGTTGCAAATTGACGTGCTCTGGAAATAGAACCTAAATCCGGTGCCAAAACAACAAATTCTTCAGGATTAAATCCTTCTACTTCTTTTATTACACTAGCAAAGAGAGGTGCTGCTATTATATGATCTACGGGAATATTGAAGAAACCTTGAATTTGAAGTGTATGAAGTTCCATTGTTAAAATTCGGTGTGCTCCGGCGGTTGTTATTAAATCAGACACAAGTTTAGCGGATATCGGATCCCTAGGTCTCGCTTTTCTATCTTGACGTGCGTATCCAAAATAAGGAATAACTGCAGTAATGCGTGCTGCTGAAGCCCTTTTAACGGCATCAATCATTACCAGTAATTCCATAAGATTTTCATTTACGGGTTCACTTGTTGACTGAACAATAAAGCAATCTGATCCTCTAACGGATTCTCCGATATTAACATTTATTTCCCCATCACTAAAACGCCCAACTTCTGATTTTGCTACTTCACATCCTAATTCACGAGCAATGTCCTTAACCAAGCTAGGATTAGAATTACCTGAAAAAATTTTTATGTCCTCAGTTTGATGCTTCATAAACTTTTCTCCTTATTTTTTATCTAAGGCTAATATATCTAATTATCTATATCATTCTTGTTTGTTAAACTTAAAAAAGGACCTACCTTCTCTCCATTATTCAAAGTGCTGTTCTTACAATAGCTTTGATTCACAGTTACGTTATCACCTATTTTGCAGTCTATTATTTGGCTATTAGGACCAATTACGCACTCTTTACCTAAAACCGTCTTACCGCTTAGTATAGAACCCGGTAAGATAGTAGTCCCAGAGCCAATTTCTACCCATTTACCAATGATTATGCCGTCTCTACATGGAATTTTTACTCCATTTTCCATCATTCCATCAATTACTTTATTCCTTGCAATTTCATTAAGATTTTGAAGCTGGCATACATCATTTGCTCCTAATGCTACATGAGGTGAGGAAGTTTCAAAAGCGTCTACTCTAAGTCCTCCGTCCAGCATAAGCTTTATTATAGAAGTTAGATAATATTCACCTTGTGAAGTGTCATCTGTAATTTTCCCTAAATATTCTATAAGGTCTTTAACCTTAAACCAGTATGCCCCAGAATTTATTTCTTTTATTGAACGTTGCGCAAAGCTTGCATCACCTTCTTCAACTATGGCCTCTACATTGTAGTCCGTATTATTCCTTATGATTCTACCATATCCGCAGGGATTATCAAGTCTGGAAGATATAATAGTAGCAGAATTATTCGAATTTTTATGAGTTTTATAAGCTTTTATAATCGTTTTTTTATCTACAAAAGGAGCATCTCCTCCTAAAATTAATACATCTCCTTTTATATGCCTTTGTAAAAAAGGTAACGCAGTCATAACAGCATGAGCCGTTCCTTTTCTTTCTTCTTGAATGACTGTTTCGAGATTGTACTCCAACTTATCTATGTATTGCTGAAGTAAATCGTGCCTATAACCCGTTACAATACAAATCTCTTTTAAATTACATGTAATTGCAGAATTTATTACCCATCCAATCATAGGCTCAAACAAAACCGAAGATAGGACTTTAGGAATACTTGATTTCATTCTTTTTCCTTCTCCGGCCGCCAGTATAACACAACACGTTTTATTCAATGAATTTCACTCCAAATAATTGTTAAAGTTATAATTTTTATTACTTAAATTTTTATGTTTCTTTAATATTTTATATGTTATCTTAAATTATTTCAATATAAATAACTTCTAGTAGTTTATATTCATTATTTTATTGGTTAATAATACCTATTTTTCAAAATCAATTGACAAATAAATATAAATAATATACAATTAAACACAAAGAATAACAAGGAGGAATGATTTAAAATGTCAATGATGTCACCTACTAACAACAGTTTTGAATTACAGCAGTATCTAGATGATTTAAAAGATAATGCTAGCGGGTATCTCACGGGCTTTATAAATGAAGCAGGAAATTATTTCACTTCTTTAGAAAATAGCTTGTTGAATTTTATACGTACACCTCAGGATTTAAACGCATCAAAAATTAGCTTAGAACAAGAAAGCCGAATTTATAAAGAAGAACTTAGACCTAAAGTCAATGATTTAAAAAGAAAATTAAATTTAACAGAAAACATGGATATTCTAGAGGAATCCTCATTAGACTTATTCAAAAAATTAGCCGAAGATGTTAGTTGGGGACGTTTTGGTTGGCAATGGACTGTAGGGATGATAACCCCTACCTCATACACACAAACTCCATTTCAAAAATTAACTAATTCAATTGAAGACTTCTTTAAAGAATTTGATAAGATTTCTAATGAAATTCAAAATATTCACGAAGCTAATAAAAGCAATAATATTTCTGCTATTAAAGGTGCAATACAAAAATCAAAAGTAAATATAGACGAAATATTTAACTCCATTAATAAAAAGTATGGTAAATTGAAAGAAGATATAAAAATATGGAGAGACCAGAAAGAAGTATTAACTGATGAAGACAAGCTTAAAGTAATAGCTTTAACTAATTTGCTTGAAAACGTTCAAGAAATGTCTGTAGGTAAACGTATAGAACTTATGAAATCTATATCAGAATCCCTAAAAGTTATGTCTGAAATTAGAAGAAATAGTTATAAATAAACTCATTAAAACCAAAGCTGACACCAATTATTGGTGTCAAGCTCTATTTTTAAGTAAATAATTGAATGTAGATAAAGCAGAAATTTAGCAAAAACACCGGATTTTTTAATGGAGCTACTGGGCGGGATCGAACCGCCGACCTGCTGATTACGAATATTATAGTTAAAATTTTCTTTCAGAATATCACTAATATTTCTACTATTTTTGATAAAGTTTAATTGCCAAATAAAATTGAATTTTGTCTATTTAAATATAATTTTCCGATTAGATATTTTTTATCTTTCCATCTAAAAATCTATTTCCATTATAGTTGGTGTCAAAATTGGTGTCAAATAAAAATATTTGTATTTTGTATTTAATCAGGTAGTCAACAATTTTGAGATGAATATAAAAGTTTAATTTTATGCTATAAAAGAATGTTTTGAAATCTCTATACCCTTAATAAATTATACAGATAAAAATCAACACTGTACGAAAAAAAGATTAATTATATATTTTGGACTTTTAACGTTGTAGCCTAAAAATAATTTTATGATACAAATGATTACATTTTCAAAACGTTTGCAGTTTAATGGTTGAAATGCAAATATAACTATTATATAATCATTTACATAGATCAAATGCAAATATAATTATTTTATTTGCAGAAAAGGAGAATATCTATGATTAGCAATAGAGCAGGAAAATTTGTAAAAATTGGAAAGGGACAATCTGAGTATTCATGTTTTGTTCCCTCATCACTCCCCTTGCAGAATGAAAATGACATAAAGTATGACAGGGAAATGATATATCTTATTTCTGAAGCTAATAGACAAATCGGAAGATTAGATGAAGTAACAGATTTCTTAATTTCGCCAAATTATTTTGTGTATATGTACGCAAGAAAAGAGGCAACTCTTTCTTCACAAATCGAAGGTACAAAAGCAACCTTTTCGGATTTGATAAAATCTGAAGCCGGTATTGAGGACGAAGTGCCTAATGACGTTAAAGAAATAGAAAATTATATGAAAGCTATTGAATATGGATTTGAAAGAATAAAAACTTTGCCACTTTCCCTAAGACTTCTAAGAGAGATACATACTATATTAATGTCAGGTGTTAGAGGCGAATATAAGACTCCAGGAGAATTTAGAACATCTCAAAACTGGATTGGTGGATATTCTATAAATTCTGCTTCATATATTCCTCCTTCAGTAGAACATCTCGGAACTTGCCTTGATAATTTTGAAAAATTTATGCATGAGGAAGATAAAATTTCTCCGCTTATAAAAGCTGCTATACTTCATAGTCATTTTGAAATGATACATCCGTTCCTTGATGGTAATGGCAGACTCGGAAGACTTCTTATTACTTTATATCTTTCAGTAAACGATATACTTCACAGACCTACTCTATATTTATCTAAATACTTTAAGAAACACCGCTCGGTATATTATGATTTACTCTCAAACATTCATCAAAAAGGGCAGTATGAAGAATTTATAAAATTTTTTCTAACTGGAATAATTCAAACTTCTAAAGAGGCTGTAGAAATAGCAAGAAATATAACAGAATTAAAAAATAATGATATTAAAAAAATAAGTACCTTTGGTAGACTAAGTAAAAGTGCTTTAACTATATATGAAGGTCTATTCTCTAAACCTACAATAAGAATTGAAGATGTTTCCAAAATTTTAAATGTTAGTGTTTCTACGGCAGGAAGGCTACTTAATAAACTAATCGACGAAGATATTCTCAAGAACCTAGACAACAAAAAGAAAGATAAAGTATTCGTATATCAAAAGTACATAGATATATTCAATCAAGAATAATAAAATCAATTTTTTGTATTCCAAAATATTAAATCATAAAAATTTCATGTCCTA
>CAKUYF010000060.1 GCA_934702115.1 uncultured Eubacteriales bacterium
GTTCTCAATGCTTACTTCACTGCAAATACTTTAATTCAATTATTGAAGATTTCAAGTTTTGGATTAAAAAATATAATATATCAGTCTATGACGAAAAAAGCTGCCAAGGAATTATAAGACATCTTTATCTTAGGTATGCAGAGTATAATGATGAAATAATGGTTTGTATAGTTATAAATGGTAAAAGTATTCCTTTTAAAAAGGAATTAATCAATTTAATTATTAGTAAGCATCCTAAAGTTAAAAGCATTATTATTAATTCAAATCTTAACAAAACTAATGTTATACTTGGGGAAAAATGCTACACTATTTATGGCAAAAGCGTTATAACAGATGAAATTGATAATTTGAAATTTGAAATTTCTCCATTATCGTTCTATCAAGTAAACAAGAAACAAACAGAGAAGCTATATAGGATTGTTAAAAAGCTTTTGGATCTCTCAGGCAATGAAGTTGTTATAGATATGTACTGCGGTATTGGTACAATTGGTTTAACGCTGGCCAATAATAGTTTTAAGGTTATAGGTGTTGAAGTAGTAGAAGTTGCTGTTAATAATGCTATTCGTAATGCAGAATTAAATGGTATAAATAATGCCGAGTTTTTATGTTCGGATGCTTCCGAAATGAGTAAAAAATTTGAAAATTCCAAAATCTTTGCTGATTTTATTATTTTGGATCCTCCGAGAAAGGGTTGTGATAAAATCATGTTGGAAAATGTATTGAAAATGAATCCAAAGAAAATAGTATATGTTTCCTGTGATCCTTCCACTCTTGCACGTGATTTAAATTTTTTATGCAGAAATAGCTTTGAAATTAAGCGAGTCATACCAGTAGATATGTTTCCAAGGACTGCACATGTGGAGACAGTTGTTTTATTAGCGAGGAAAATGTTAGACAATAAAGAAATTTAACATGCTTTTGCAAGTTATAAGTTAGAGGATTTTGGACATATGAGTGAGAAGAATAACTCTAAAACATAAAAAAATCTAGTATCAGAAAGAGCTTAAGGATGATACAGTCATGTTTTTGTTGTTTTGTGAAAAAATTTAAACATTTCAGGATAGTATAAAAAATCTAATTGGCTTGACTGTATAAATATTTTAGAAAGTTAGAAATTGGAGCCACATGATTGTTAATCCAATAATCAAGTTTATTACATTAAAATGATTTCCAAAATGGATATAATATTCATTATCTATTTGGAGATTTATTTAATTTTAAATTATGGAACGTAACCCATTCGTTAATTTTATCTTTGAGTATTTTTTCATTTTCGATATTTGTTGACTCAATAGAATTTATTAACGCTATAGAATCCGGAACGTTAAACTCTACACAACTAGCGGCAACAATGTCTACACCTTTATATAAACATACATGAAACATATTTTTGTTTCCAAAATCAATATGATTCAAATTCATTAACTTTTTATAAGAATCAATTTCATTATAATTAGCGACTATTACAAATCTATAATCATTAAAACCTGCATCTTTTGCAATTTTTCTTATTATTTCTCCTTTTTTTATCGTGTATTCTGAAAATAATCCTTCGATCATATTAAATCCATCTGGGTTTTCTTTTATAAGATCAGTTTTGACTTTTGCATAAGCATCTAGAGCGTACTTATTTTTTCGCAGATAATTTCTAAAAGCCAGATTCCAAGCTATTTCTCCACTATTTTCTTTAACAATATGAATATGTATATCGTTTGGATGCTTTTTGCTAAAGAACAATCTGAGAGGAATATTGAATTCACCTTTTGATTCATATCCCATTTGTTCGAGTTTTTTCTTTGCACTTTCCAAATTCTTTACGATACACAGTATATCTATGACAGGTTTTGCACACAATCCAGGAACGCTTGTTGATCCTATATGGTAAATTTCAACACAGTTTTCTTGTAAAATGTTTTTGATTTCTTTTGATGAAAGATCAAAAATTTGGGGCCAACGATAATTATATGGTACAATATCTATTTTCTTTTTCATTGTAGTTTTCTCCTTTAATAATAAAACTGAATCATTTTATTTTAGCATGTATTTCATTACTTACCCAAATTAAAATTAGTTTTAGAATGTATAAGTATTTAATTTTTTGATAATTTTTATTACCAAATAGCTTTAGACTCAATCTAAAAAAGTAGAGTCTAATATTTTTTATACTAAAGATTTGATTTTTTTAAATATAATTTAGCATAGAATAATTAATTTTCTTGATAAGTATAGCTGATTGTTTTTTAGACTTAGCCTTTAAATTTAATTCCGGATTGAGTAAGGAGTTTATATACGTTTTTGAAAGTTCATCTTAAAATAGTCTATAATATATAGCGATAAAACTCAAAGGATGATGACTAATGTTTAGAAAAAAGCTTACTGGTATTTTCACTCACCTAATAGATGAAATAAATTCACAACCTAATAATTCTGATTTGAAAAAACTGATTTATTTACAGAATTATATTTTATCTACCGTTGAATATCCTAATGTAAAGCTAATAAAGCTTGGAAATATAAAATTTCCTCTTTGTAATTTTATAAAAAATAAAGAAAGAAATTATTTTTCTGTTTACGGGACTTTAGTTAATAAAAACTCTTTCTGTTTTGGAATAGCTAAAACTATAAACAAAATTCTTAATGATCCAAGGATTAACATAAAAAATCAAATTATCAAAGGGTATATAAATAGCCCATTAAAAGGTAAGATAGTACATGCTTGGAATTTAGTTTATATTGAAAATATCCCATACCATTTAGATACTACATTTGATATAACCAGAAATCCCTTTGCGATTAAAAAGACTTTTTGCCTTATAGAAAGTAACAAGGAATTGCCAAGTGTTAAAAGCACCAAGTTTTACTCTGAAAGATTTTTAGTAAGCGATATTAAGCTTAAAAATTCACATTTATGGAACAAAAAAGATTGTCCCGAGTGTAAAAAAGACTACTCCCGAGATGAAATTAATAGAGCACAAAATGAACTTTTATTAAGCGGTATTAAATTTGATTACTAATGCATTGATAATTTTTTAATATATCTTAGCCGTTTTCTATATTTATACTTGCTTTTGCGTTAAGGTCAAGCCGTGAGATATTACCGTCCAAAAATTCATAGTAAGCTTGTGATCCTATCATTGCAGCATTGTCTCCGCATAATTCTAATTTAGGCTTAAAAAGATTAAACTTCAACTTTTCACACTTTTCCTCCAGCCTTCGTCTTAGGAGCGAATTAGCTGAGACCCCTCCTGCTATACATAAGGTAGTGTAATTATATTTAATTGCAGACTTGATAAAATTAGTAACTAAACAGTTTACTATGCTTTCTCTAAATGAAGCAGCTAAATCTTCAGTTGGAATATTACCGGAGTGTTGAGAAAGATTATTAATTATGTTTATCATAGCAGTTTTTACTCCTGAAAAACTGAAATCATAAATTTCTGAATTTTCCTTAAATGGTGTAGGTAACTTAAAGCTATGCGCGTCTCCTTTTTCTGCCAATTTATCTAAAGCTACTCCTCCGGGGTAATCAAGACCAAGACGTCTGCCTATTTTATCGAAAGCTTCTCCTGCTGCATCGTCTCTTGTTTGTGCAAGAATTTTAAAGCTTGTATAGCTTCTGACCTCTACAATACAGGTATGACCTCCCGATACCACCAAACATAAAAATGGAGGTTTCAAATCTGAATTACTAAGGTATAAGGAGGCGATATGCCCTTTGAGGTGATGAACTGGAATTAAAGGTAAATTTGTAGCTAAAGATAATCCTTTGGCAAAATTTACTCCTACCAATAATGAGCCTACTAATCCTGGTCCGTAAGTAACAGCAAGAGAATCTATATCTTTAAAGCTTAGTCCGGAATCATCAAATACAGAATTGAGAAGCGGTACTATTGCTTCTATATGGTTTCTGGATGCTACTTCCGGTACTACCCCTCCGAATAATTTATGTTTTTCTACTTGCGAAGAGACTTTTGAAGCTAAAATTTTTCTTCCGTTTTCTATAATAGCTATTCCTGTATCATCACATGAAGATTCAATAGCAAGTATTTTCATCATTACCGTCCTTTTTTATATAATATTTTAATAATAAACTCTCTACATATGAATGCTTAGATTTTTACAGTTAAATCAATTGAAATATTCAAAAGCGGATTTTTAATTTTCTTATTTTAGATACTGTAATTTTAAAGTCCTAAATACACTGTTAATTTAGATAATGAGTCATAATAATTGCATCTTCTTGAGGGAAACTATAAAAATTTTTTCTAGTACCTTGAACTTCAAAACCTATGTTTTTATAAAATTTTATTGCTTGATCGTTAGATTTTCGAACTTCTAAGGACAAAAATTTTAACGCTTTACTTTTAGAGTAATTTAAAAGCTCATTTAAAAGCGAAGTCCCTATTTTTTTACTGCGAAAGTCTTTGTCTACTAGAATATTGCAAATATATCCCTCTGAATTTACGCTATACATTCCCGCATATCCTATTAATTTATTATCATTTTTAGCACATAAGAAATAAGATAAAGGGTTCTCAAGTGTATCCGTTAAAGCTTTTTCAGACCATGGGGAAGTGAAGTACAGTTTTTCTAAAGCTGCAACTTCAGGTACGTCTTTAATTTCCATAGCTTGTATATTAACCTTTTGCATCAAACCATCGTTCTCCTATTCCAACGTTAACTTCTAAAGGAACTGAAAGATGAACTGCGTTTTCCATTTCACGCTTCAAAAGCGTACTTATTTCCTCTGCTTCTTCCCGAGGTGCTTCTACTATTAATTCGTCATGCACTTGTAAAATGAGTTTAGAATTTTTATTTTTTAGTTTATTAAATACATTGATCATAGCTACTTTTATTATATCGGCTGAACTGCCTTGAATAGGCATATTTCTCGCCACTCTTTCGCCAAAAGCTCTGAGGACGTAGTTTGAAGAATTCAGTTCTGGAAGATATCTTCTGCGTCCAAACATAGTTTCTACGAATCCTTGATCTTTTGCAACATGTATTATGTTTTGCATGTATCTCTCTACTCCTTGATAATGAATCAAGTACCTATCTATATATTTTTGAGCGTCAGAAACGCTTATTTTTAACTCTTGAGAAAGCGAAAAAGCACCCATTCCATAAAGGATTCCAAAATTAACTGCTTTAGCTCTAAAACGCATTTCGGGAGTTATCATTCTAAGAGGGACATTTAATATTTGAGAAGCGGTTATAGAATGAATATCTTCTCCGTTTGTAAAAGCTTCTTTCATATTTTTATCATCCGATACATGAGCAAGAACACGAAGTTCAATTTGAGAATAGTCTGCATCTACCAACACATATCCCGGCTTAGCTTTAAAAAATTTCCTAAATACCTTGCCTCTCTTAGTCCGTACGGGAATGTTTTGTAAATTCGGCTCTGTTGAGCTTATTCTCCCTGTACGTGTTTCAGTTTGGTTAAACGAAGAATGTATACGTCCGGTAGGGGAGATAAGCTTTATCATAGAATCACAGTAGGTAGATTTTAACTTTGAAAGCTCTCTATACTCAAGTATCATATCTATTACTTCGTGGCAACCTTTTAATTTTTCTAAAGTTTGAGCGTTTGTAGAGTATCCGCTTTTTCCTTTTTTCCCTTTTGGAAGTCCAAGCTTATCAAATAAAATAAAACCCAGCTGCTTAGGTGAATTAATATTAAATTCATAACCGCTAATTTCATAAATTGACTGTTTAACCTTTTCAAGGTCATTACCGATTTCATACTGATATTTTTCAAGCTCATCTTTATCTACGCAAAATCCTATTGTTTCCATGCTCAAGAG
>CAKUYF010000061.1 GCA_934702115.1 uncultured Eubacteriales bacterium
TTGCAGTACATTATTGGTAAATGGGAATTTATGAATTTAGAATTCGAAGTAGGTGAAGGAGTTTTAATTCCTCGTGAAGATACTAGCGTCTTAGTATCTGAAATCATAAACATTTTTAAAAATAAATCTGAACTTAAAATACTTGATTTATGCAGTGGCAGCGGATGTATTGCAATTGCGCTTGAAAAAAATTTAAAAGAAGATTCAATTATATATGCTTTAGAAAAATCTGAAAAAGCTTATGATTTCCTTTGTAAAAATATCAAAAAACATAAAAGCAACGTTATATCAATGAATAAAGACATTTTACTGTGTTATGAAGAATTCAAGGACTCATTTTTTGACTGTATAGTTTCAAATCCACCTTACATAAAAAGTAACGATCTTCCTTTTCTTCAAAAAGAAGTTTTATTTGAACCTAAATTAGCGTTGGACGGAGGTATGGATGGACTATACTTCTATAATAACATATGCAAATTATGGAGCCATAAGCTCAAGCCGGGAGGAATACTTGCTTTTGAAATAGGTAAAGGGCAGTTTGATGATGTTAAAGATATAATGATAGGATTTGATTTTGTAGATATCAATTTTAAAAAAGATATAAATGGAATAAAAAGAGTGATAATAGGAAAGAAAAGTTCTAAAAAAGATTATCTTAGAAAAATCTAATGCCGTAGAAAATGTCCACAGTTACTTTCTGTGGACATTTATATTAACTATGAACTGGTATTATTAGGAATTTTTTGAATCATTAGGCTTTTTTCGTTTTTTTATAGCATTTCCTATTTTATCTACTATTTCCGGAGCCATTGCTATGATCCTATCAATAGAATTACTAAATGATTCTACCTGAAGTAATTTAACGTCTTCGCTGGAAACTACTAAAAATGCGACTGGAACTATACTTACCCCTGCTCCGTTACCTCCGCCAAACATATCTTTTCCTTCAGATTTCCCTGAGCAAAAATCTGAACCTCCGGAAGCGAAGCCGTAGCTTACCTTTGAAACAGGTATAATTACCGTTCCATCCTGAGTAGTTATAGATTTACCAATTATTGTATCTGCATTTACAATGTCTTTTAATTTTTCCAAAGTAGAGTCAGTTAATTTTTCTATGTTTTCATTCATTTTTATACCTCCAAATTTTGAAGTAAACTTTTAATTTTATTGAGATGCTTAATTCCTGTATGGAAGAGACTCCAAGCCGTCATAGTTAAGGTTATTTTAGAGTATAACGATGTAATTCTGGAATCAAAATTCGGCATAACCTGTACGTTATAGATTGCCGGTGATTTTATAGATATAATGTATCCAAATAGAGAATAAATTACCGAGCAAGCTTGTCCATACCTTATAGCTATTGAATATGCGTCGTTTCCGCCTAAATTTAAAAGGAAAGTTAGATTATGAACATTTATCTTTTTAAAGATTTCTACAAACAAATTTCCTGAAGCTTTTAAAACATTTGTTATTAATTTTAAAACTCTTATTAATTCCTTTTTCTTTATCATATTTGAAATAGAATTTAAATTTTTATTGTCTGTGTTATCTTGGTTAATTTTAGTGTTACTACTGTTTATAGAGATATTGTTATAATCTGAAGGACTAAACGAAAATTTAAAGAATAAAATTCTTACATAAAATATTAAATTTTTATCGTATTCAATAGTTAAGTGTATGGGGGTAAAAAGGAGCAATAGAATTATAGCAATGAGGCCCAAAACTAAGTATATTATCCATGTCATTAAAAAACATCCCAACTATAAAGCACAATTTAGATTATACAATTAGAGTCTCCTAAACTGTAATTTATTATACCTTGGATTTTAAAAAGATATATGAGTGAATTTTATTATAAGATTATACAAAACTCTTTCCAAAAATGCAATCGGTTGATTAAAAAATCCAAAAAGCAAAAGGAAAATAATAATCCAAGAAATAATATTAGAATTTCTGTAATATTTTTCGATAAGTTTTCTCGGGATGAAAGCTTCTATGATCAGAAAGCCGTCCAGAGGTGCGATTGGTATTAAATTAAATACTGCTAAAGAAACGTTGATAGAAATAAAGTAAAAAATAAATTGACTGATTCCGGTTGTTAAGTCAGTCATTTGCGCGAAAGGTACAAAATTTAGGAATAATCCTCCGACCAATGCTGCCAATAAGTATGAAACAGGGCCTGCAATACCTATTAATGCCAAATCGCGTTTAGGATTTTTTAAATTTCTAGGATTTATTGGAGTATGCTTTGCCCATCCAAAGTCAAAAAGTAAAAGAGATACAGCACCTAAAACAGAGAAATGTACCAAAGGATTAATTGTAAGTTTTCCTAAAAGTTTAGGGGTATCATCTCCTAGTTTATAAGCTACTAAGGAGCGAATGTACTCATGAAAAGGGAGTACCAAAAATACTATTAGTAATATAGCGGATATTCTTGCCAGTAAGCTTTGAAAAGTCAGACCAGGCTCTAAAAACCACATTTTGATTTCACCTCCCAATAATTATATCATACTCAATTATAACTTCAATCTGCTTTATTTAAGCTCTTAATTGAAGTATTGGGATAGTACCACTCTAATATTTGTTTATAATTCGATCCTTGCTTAGCCATATACTGAGCTCCGTTCTGGCTCATACCTACGCCGTGGCCGTATCCGTATACTGTAAAGATGAATTTATTTTCTTGACTATCATAAGAAACATTGAAGTCCGCCGATCTTAAGCCAAACATATTTCTAACTTGTTTACCTGTAGTTTTATAAGATCCTATTGTTATGTTTTTTACCATTCCTCCTTGAGTACGTGACAAATCTTTTATCCAGTCTGATGGATTGTCACTAAAATTGCAGTCCTTATATTCTTTTGTAACTTTTTCTTTAAGCACTTCAACAGGAACTTCAACTTTAGACTCATATCCTTTTGCAAGTTTATCCCCCGGGCTCTCAACATTTGTAAGATATTTAAGATTTCCACCGAAGACATCTTCAGAGGTTTCTGTTTCTCCGGATGAAATTGCATGATAAGCGGCTAATATCAAATCGCCGTCATCTTCTATAACTTCCGGGAAAACATCATTTACGCATTTTTCAATTTTACTGTAAAACTTTTCAAAATTGTTTTCCCATCTTATTTTCATTTGTTCTTTGCTGAGGTAGTTAATTCCTTTGCATGAATCAACTGTAAATTCGTATTTTTTTTCCGGATGTTTAAGATTTTTAAATTTATTTCTTTCTCTGCAAAAGTAAGTATAGGAAGCAACGGCTTGAGCTTTTAGTGCTTCTTCTTCGAACAAAGCTGGCATTTCGGAAGCTACAACGCCGCAAAGAAATTCTTTTTCCGGTATTTTGACAATTTCGTTTTTAGCTTCATCTAAGACGCAAAAAGAGCCATTAGAGTTAATAGATTTTTTACTTTCTGGATTTTCTAAGATCGGATTTTTGAAAGAAGTAACACTTTTTTTACCATAAACAGACAGAAGAGGTATAAGAATCATTGATAAGAGCATCATACTTAAAAACAACATCTTTTTTTTAAAATTCCATTCTTTATTCATTACAATTCACGTCCTTGTAAAATTTGTAATATGAAATAATATTGTCGTATAATTTACTACTTATTGACTTTAAATTGTCATTATTGTAGACTACTACTCTAGGGATAAGGTGCTATTACAAATATATGGACATGATATTCTATTTATGTACGTAGCATCAAATGCTCTTTTTTAGTAGGGTAAATAAAATATTTTAGGAGGTTTTGAAATTGAAATTAAAAATGGTCTGGTTATTTTCAGGTATTATAGCATTAATCTTCGCTCCCCTAAAAATAATTTCTTCATTAAACACTCTTGAATTTGTAGAGAGTGGATGGTTTATGGGATTATTTTTTATTTTGCTTGGAATGATTGTATTGTTTACTTTTACAAGTAAACCGAATGCAAACAATATTGAAATTAAAAAAAACATTCCTTTAGCGATAGTTAGCATTATTGTATCAATTACGTTTTTTTGGTGTATATCTACTTACTATAATGATAATTCCCAATACGATTTCGAGTGGCAGCCTGTACTTATGGGAATATTTTCAGTTTTAACCTGTATTACGTTTATAATTATGGCAGTTACATTTTTTACAGGTAAGAATGTATTTTCAAAGCTACCGTTTTTTATATTTTGTCCTATTTTTTGGTTTTCTTTGGATATGCTGCTTTTCCTGTCCATCCAGAATGATAACAATGACATCTACGATATTACATTAACGGCGTTATTATCGTTATTCTTTGTGTATTACACTCAAGTTTTTGCAACGTGTTCCAAATTAAATATTGTTAAGCTTTTAATAGGATTAGGAATTCCTTCTGTACTGTTAACAGTTTCAAAATGTGTTCCTGTGATAATAAATTTTGCAAATGATTTTCAGAGTGTAAGTGAGGTTTTATTATCTAACTGTGCGATGGAGGGGGCCGTATCAATTTACATTGTATTAGTAGTCATTGATGTTTACACACAGGCCTTCAAGAAATCGGAAAAATGCGTAAAAACCGATTTTTAGGAATATATTGATTAAAGGTAGAATTATAACTTAATTAGCAACAAATTTTAAATACTTAGGAGTGGATGCTTATGCCGATAAATATTGGAATAAATGGTTTTGGCAGAATAGGTAGAATGGTTATGAGGGTTGCGCTTAAAAATCCGGATAAATTTAATGTTGTAGGAATAAATGATCCGTTTATAAGTTCGGATTATATGGCGTATATGTTAAAGTATGACACTACTCAAGGGACTTTAAAAGATAAAATATACGGAAATAACGGAATGTTACACATAGGAGAAAAAACTGTAAATGTATTTTCTGAAAAATCTCCTAAGAATATTCCGTGGCATAATGTAGGAGCGGAATACATAGTAGAGTCTACGGGAGTTTTTTGCACTACGGAGAAGGCTTCAGAGCACATTGAAGCGGGAGCCAAGAAGGTAATAATTTCTGCCCCGGCAAAGGATGATATAACCCCTACATTTGTATGTGGAGTAAATCTTGATGAATATAGAAATCATATGAATATAGTTTCCAATGCGTCTTGTACTACAAACTGTTTGGCGCCACTGGCAAAAGTAATACATGACAATTTTGGTATAGAAGAAGGATTGATGACTACCGTACACGCGATGACAAGTACTCAAAATACAGTAGATGGTTTATCAAGTAAAGATTGGCGAGGAGGCAGAGCGGCAGCAAATAATATAATCCCTTCTTCAACGGGAGCTGCAAAAGCGGTAGGATTAGTTATTCCGGATCTTTGTGGTAAACTTACAGGTATGTCGTTTAGAGTACCGGTAATTAATGTTTCGGTAGTGGATTTAACTTGTAAATTAAGAACTTCTACAAATTTTTCAGACATTTGCCATGTAATCAAAAAAGCCTCTACTACTGATTTGAAAGGAATTCTTGGATATAACGATCAGCATTTAGTTTCAAGTGATTTTTGTGGAAATTCTCATACATCTGTTTTTGACGAAAAAGCCAGTATGATGCTTAATGATCATTTTGTAAAATTAATATCATGGTATGATAATGAATGGGCGTATAGTTGTAAGGTGCTGG
>CAKUYF010000062.1 GCA_934702115.1 uncultured Eubacteriales bacterium
TTACAACGCCTGAACCAACTGTTCTGCCGCCTTCACGAATAGCAAAACGTAGTCCTTCTTCAATAGCGATAGGAGTGATAAGCTCAACATCCATAACTACGTTATCGCCAGGCATACACATTTCAGTACCTTCTGGAAGTGAAATTACACCTGTAACGTCAGTAGTTCTGAAATAGAATTGAGGACGATAGTTATTAAAGAATGGAGTATGACGTCCGCCTTCATCTTTAGTTAAAACATAAACTTGACCTTTAAATTTAGTATGCGGATTAATTGTTCCCGGTTTAGCAAGAACTTGACCACGTTGAATGTCTTCTCTTTGTACGCCACGTAAAAGAACTCCAACGTTATCTCCAGCTTCAGCGTAATCGAGAAGTTTTCTGAACATTTCGATTCCTGTAACTACAACTTTTCTACGTTCTTCAGTAAGTCCTACGAGCTCAACTTCTTCACTCATCTTAAGTTGACCGCGTTCAACTCTACCTGTAGCAACTGTTCCACGTCCTGTAATTGTAAATACATCTTCAACCGGCATAAGGAATGGTTGATCAGCTTTTCTTTCAGGTGTAGGAATGAAAGAGTCAACTGCATTCATTAAGTCAAGGATACATTTGTATTCCGGAGCTGAAGGATCTTTAGAAGTAGATTCGAGAACTTTAAGAGCTGATCCACGAATAATTGGAGTATCGTCACCTGGGAATTCATACTCATTAAGAAGCTCACGAATTTCCATTTCAACAAGATCAAGTAATTCTTCATCGTCAACTTGGTCAACTTTGTTCATGAATACTACGATATTTGGAACGCCTACCTGACGTGCAAGTAAGATGTGTTCACGTGTTTGAGGCATTGGACCATCAGCTGCAGATACTACTAAGATAGCTCCATCCATTTGAGCAGCACCAGTAATCATGTTTTTGACGTAGTCAGCATGGCCTGGGCAGTCAACGTGAGCATAGTGACGAGCAGCTGTTTGATACTCAACGTGAGCAGTATTAATAGTAATACCACGTTCTCTTTCTTCAGGAGCCTTATCAATATTTGCATAATCTACAAATTCGGAATCTCCTTTTAAATTAAGAACTTTAGTAATTGCTGCAGTAAGAGTGGTCTTACCATGGTCAACGTGACCAATAGTACCAATGTTTACATGAGGCTTATTTCTTTCAAATTTTGCTTTTGCCATCAGATTTTCCCCCTAAAATTAAAATTTATTTAGATTTATATATCTAACTTTTTCCAATTAAAAACAGTTTCTCCGGAAACGGGATCTTTTGATTCCACTTTTTCAAACAAATGTTTAAAGCCCTTGTTCTTATTTTCATCTAATTCCGCACATTGTGGACAAGAATACACATATCTAGTCCAAGAACCCATATCTTTAGTTATGGCTAAAATATCACCTTTATTACAAGTAAGATCTTTGCCACACTTTTCACATTTTGCTTGCCAAATCGCTCCACCGGATACCTTCTCTAAATCATTACAATCCATTTTTACCATAATACTCATCCCTCTACTTTCTAAAAATCATTCATCGAGGTACTTATATTATATAACAATTAAAATAAAAGTCTAGAGATAAAAACTAATTTTTTAATTTATGATTACTAGCAAAATACCACAAACATAATTGAAGAACACTTAAACAAAGATTTCCTCAAATTTGCATGTTAATCTTTTTGTAATAACCGCATTTATCACATGAAACAGTAGTTTCATAACTAAAGTAGCGCATCTCAGGTCCATATACATCATACAAAATACACTGCATGCTATCGCTACACTTAGGGCATCTTTCAGTCCACTCAGAAGATACAATTTTACCCTCATTACCTTCTGGCTTACCCTCATGTCCTCCGCCTGAAACTCCCATTAATTCGTCATCTGAAATACTAAACAATAAATCACAGCCTTATTTTCTTACAATTAGTCTTTTTTACTCCGAGCAGCAATAATCTGTTCTGAAACTGATTTCGGTACTTCAGCATAATGGCTTGGTTCCATTGTATACTGACCTCTTCCTTGAGTTTTGGAACGCATATCCGTAGCATATCCAAACATCTCTGAAAGTGGCACTTGAGCATTTATTCTTTGAGCTCCCGATACTGCTTCCATACCTTGTATCATACCACGGCGAGAATTTATATCTCCGATTATATCTCCCATATATTCTTCAGGAACAGTTACAGTTACTTTCATTATGGGCTCTAAAAGCACAGGATCAGCTTTTTTCATTGCAGATTTAAATGCCATAGAACCGGCTATTTTAAACGCCATTTCTGAAGAGTCTACTTCGTGATATGAACCATCATAAAGGGTGACTTTTACGTCGACTACATTATATCCTGCCAATACTCCAGAAAGCATTGCTCCTTGAATACCGTTATCAACTGCAGGAATGTACTCCTTAGGAATAGCTCCGCCGACTATTTCATTTACAAATTCATAACCTTTACCCGGATTTGGCTCAACTTTGATCTTTACATGACCATACTGACCGCGTCCACCGGATTGTCTGGCATATTTTTCTTCTACATCCGCATTCTTACGAATTGTTTCTTTATAAGAAACCTGAGGTTTACCTACATTAGCTTCAACTTTAAATTCACGTAAAAGCCTATCCACAATGATTTCAAGGTGAAGCTCACCCATTCCTGCAATTATGGTTTGACCTGTTTCCTCATCCGTGTAAGCTTTAAAGGTAGGATCTTCCTCTGCGAGTTTGGCAAGTCCCAGTCCCATTTTTTCTTGACCTGCTTTTGTTTTAGGCTCAATAGCTACTCTTATTACAGGTTCAGGAAATTCCATTGACTCCAATATTACAGGATGCTTTTCATCACAAAGCGTATCACCTGTAGTAGTATTTTTTAGACCAACTGCCGCAGCAATGTCTCCAGCATAAACCTTTTCAATATCCTGTCTATGATTTGAGTGCATTTGCAAGAGGCGTCCAAGTCTCTCATTATTATCTTTTGTGGAGTTATAAACTGTAGAACCAGCGGAAATTGTACCTGAATATACTCTAAAGAAGCATAACTTTCCTACAAAAGGATCGGTTGCAATTTTAAATGCAAGAGCTGAAAAAGGTTCTTCATCGGAAGAAGGTCTTTCAACTTCCTCTTCTGTTTCAGGGTTAATTCCTTTTATAGCCGGTACATCCTTAGGTGAAGGCATATATGCAACTATTGCATCTAAAAGTTTTTGTACACCTTTATTTCTGTAAGAAGTCCCGCAAGTTACGGGAACAATTGAATTAGCAATAGTAGCATTTCTTATGCAAGTTTGTATTTCCTCTATGGAAATTTCTTCACCTTCAAGGTATTTTTCGAAAATAGTATCATCTTGATCAGCAATGCTTTCAAGAAGCTCTGTACGATATTTTTCTGAAAGCTCCTTCATATCTTCAGGTATTTCTTCTACTCTGATATCTTTTCCGAGATCATCATAGTAAACATATGCTTTCATTTCAACTAAGTCGATTATTCCTTTGAAGGTATCTTCTGATCCTATAGGTAACTGTATTGGCACGGCATTACATTTTAAACGTTCTTTCATCATCTTTACAACGTTATAAAAGTCTGCACCCATAATGTCCATCTTATTAACATAGGCCATACGAGGCACGCCGTATTTATCTGCTTGACGCCATACAGTTTCTGATTGAGGTTCAACGCCACCTTTTGCACAAAGCACTGTAACTGAACCATCAAGCACACGAAGTGAACGTTCCACTTCAACTGTAAAATCTACGTGACCGGGGGTATCTATAATATTTATTCTATGGTTCTTCCAAAAACAAGTAGTAGCAGCAGAAGTTATAGTAATGCCGCGTTCTTGCTCCTGAACCATCCAATCCATGGTAGCTGCTCCGTCATGAACTTCTCCAAGTTTATGACTTATTCCCGTATAAAATAATATACGTTCTGTGGTAGTAGTTTTCCCTGCGTCGATATGAGCCATTATTCCTATATTACGGGTCATATCTAACGACACTTTTCTTGGCATAACGTCCTCCTTTTCTTTAAAATCAAATAAGCTTTTTCAAATTTAAATTATTAACTTTATAATTATACTCTCTCATTAAATTTGAAATATACAGCCAATTTGGGTAGATTGATTTTTACCATCTATAATGTGCAAAAGCTTTGTTAGCCTCAGCCATTTTATGTGTATCTTCACGTTTCTTTACTGCTGCACCAGCACCTTTAATGGCATCTAAAATTTCAGCAGATAATCTTTCTACCATTGTTTTTTCGGAACGTAATCTTGAATATTTAGTAAGCCATCTAAGACCTAAAGTTTGTCTTCTATCTGCTCTTACTTCAATCGGAACTTGGTAAGTTGCTCCTCCTACCCTACGTGCCTTGACCTCAAGTGTGGGCATAATATTTTCCATAGCTTCCTCAAAAACTTCCAAAGGTTCTCTACCAGTTTTGAGTTGAACTGCATCAAATGCTTTATAAACTATTCTTTGAGCTATTCCTCTTTTTCCGTCTACCATTATGTTATTTATAAGACGGGTAACCAATTTAGAATTATAAATCGGATCTTGTAACACATCACGTCTAACGATATTACCTCTTCTTGGCATATTTCTTCCCTCCTTCACACTAAATGATATCATAGGTACTCGAAAGTAATTTAGCTTCCGCTCCGCCTCTACAGAGGTAACTTTATAATTAAAATAGTTTATAAAATACTTCTGCAATGCATTTAATCGTAAAGCTTAATCAAAATTTCTTTCTAAGTATTTATTTCTTTCCTGCCGGTTTAGCAGCACCTGCTTTAGGACGTTTTGCACCGTACTTAGAACGAGCTTGCATACGTTTTGCTACTCCTTGAGCATCAAGCGTACCTCTTATTATATGATAACGTACACCAGGCAAGTCTTTTACACGTCCACCTCTTATAAGAACCACACTATGCTCTTGAAGATTATGTCCAATTCCTGGGATGTAAGAAGTTACCTCTAACCCATTTGAAAGACGTACCCTTGCAATTTTTCTAAGCGCAGAGTTAGGTTTTTTAGGAGTGGCAGTTTTAACAGCAGTACAAACTCCTCTTTTTTGAGGTGAAGTCTGATCTATAGCTACCCTCTTTTTAGAATTCCAGCCTCTTAAAAGTGCAGGAGCTTTAGCTTTCTTTTCCTGGCTCTTTCTTCCTTTACGGACTAACTGATTAAATGTTGGCATATTACACCTCCCTATTAATTATCAAAAACTTGTACCATGAAACATTAATTAAATGAATCATCAATACAAGTTATAATTTTAGCATGTTTAATACTTATTTGTCAAGATAATTTTGTATAATCATATTCAAAAATTAAATTTTATCCCTTTAATTTTTTCTTGCAATAATTCACAAGCTTAGGTACTCCTAACGTAGCTGCTACTGTCACACCTACCAAGCCTATGCCCAGACCGGTTTCTACTATTTTATCGCTGTTAT
>CAKUYF010000063.1 GCA_934702115.1 uncultured Eubacteriales bacterium
CTTTAGATACATATATTGCTTCATATGGCAATTGATTATCTTTCCTATTTATTCTATATATGATATGAAACTGCTTATTTAAATTTACATATTAAATGATATTGCAGCTGAACTAGGGTGCCTCAGTAAGTGTCCAAGTTATAGTCGTTGAATATGATCCAGCCAAAATGTCTTGTGGATTAATAACCAGTAACATACCCCTGTTCTCAGCCCAATTAATGACTGTATCTGTTGGTAATGAAACTGAATTTCCTGAATAAATTTTAGTCGGTTCGCTGTTAAGAATGAAACTTTTGTTTTTTTCATCAATAAAAACAAGTGCATCCTTTATGGTATGATTACCAGTTCCCGTTGCGGTAAATGGTTTTTTAATAGAAGCGTACAAATTCCAGTCTGAGCTTAGTGATCTTGAATCAGAAATCACTATGGTCCAGTCTGGTTCTTGTCTTGTAATAGTAGTTTTAACTGTTGGAATAATCGTGTTTTTGAAAGCAAGTGTATTTGGAACCGTTTTAAATTCGAGTGTTCCTTCATGAGCAACAATTAAAGTCTCCGTCCTATTTTTAAAATTATCATTGGTAGTTACTTCGACAGATGTTCCAATTGCAAGAGGTTCAGGCAACGTTAGCGAAAAATAACCTGAAACGTCTGAAGTTCCTATTATACTCTTAGTCATAGAAGACAGCAAAAATTCAGCTTTTAAGTTTGCAAAAGCATTGGTTGTTCCTGTAATGCTTAGGGAGGCATCGGAAATTTTATTAGTTTTCAGAGAAAGTTGTCCCATTGACAGAACTCTGACGTTTTGTAAATTGAATGTTTGTAAGCTTGGTGGAACTTGAGAATCCGATGAAGTCATATTAGTTGAAACTGCTGTTGTAGACGAGGTTGAAGTAGAGGCATCTATCTCTACATTGCTTTGATCGGATTTAGTCCAAATATATAAAGGCGTATCAGATAAAGTACCGGCATCGGGGAAATCTTGTGCAGAAAGCCAGTAATTTACAACTTGAGAATTTATGCTTACTTTTCCTGTTCCTGAAGTCCACCTGATTAGATTTCCGTTTTTATTATAAAGCACTACGCTTTTTGGATTTTCGAATACAACTGTTCCTGTTGCCGTCATTTGAATAAGGGGAGCAGTTGAGGATAAAGTATTAGCTATGTATAAACTTGCACCGTCTGAAACAGTAAAGTTTCCACTGCATCTAATTGTACCCACTCCGGATTTAACTGCTGTTTGAGTTATTTTAAGGCTTGCATTTTTGTCAATCAAAAAGGATTTTGCAAGTTGAGCGGAACCTGTATCATAAAACATTCCTCTTGGAGTATTTATTATAACGTTAGCACCTTTCTCTATTGTTATGTCAGGGCTATAATCGCCATAAAACGTTTCTCTTGATTCCGAAGTTATAGTAACGTCCGAATTTTCTAAAATTTTGAAGTACGGATTTGAATAAGTAAACCAAAATATAGCATTACCTGTACTTGTATGATGTATTATCGTTTTACCTCCAATTTCAACTCTATTAGCTTCTGCAAGTTCATTTGAAGGAGAAATGTATCCTGATGAAGTTTTAATTGTAATATTTGAATCAATATATCTCACAGTTCCCTGACGATTATAGCTTATTTGCGGACCCGTATAATTAACGTTTTTATAGGTTAAAGTAACAACTTTTGTAGAGTTAACTGCTTCGACGGCTACGATTCCGTAGTAATTTTTTCCAAATATATCCATATTACACAAAGTGACGTTTATTGCAGAAGTTGCCGACGCAATATATATAGAATCTGTAATTGCAGCGGAATTCATATCTGTAAGAGTATGCCTCGCCGTTACTCCTTGTTCATTCGTATACGTTCCATTTATAGTCAAATTTGTTTTAGTAGCTGGAAAGTTAATCCTTGAAGTTATTTCGATATCTGCATTTAAATAAATTGTATTATAATTATTATTCCCAGTAATTGCGGAAGCCAGTTCGCTGTAATTATTTACGACTACGCTTATTTCTTCAGGTGTTATATCCGCCGCAGATACTTTTTCTGAATTAAAATTACAATTTTTGATAATAAAAAAATACAAAAGTAAAAAAAGAATTAACATTATACTTAAAATTATTTTTAAAATATTGTATTTAAATATTCTCAAGAGAAAACCTCCTGTGATGAATTTAAAAAATAAAAATCAAGAACTTTTATTCAACTTAAATTTCTGATTTTAAGTCTTTAAAATTTAATCTTTTTTACTTTTACAAAAACCTTTACAGTTGCAACCGATTATAAATGAGAGAAGTGCCACTAAAATCAAAATTAAGATAGCTAAAACAATGTAAACCCAATTTGGAATAGCGCTAATGAGGTCAACAGCATCCTTATTAATATCATTTACTTGCTCTGGAGTTATCGTAAAGTTTTCATCCCACTCCCAAAAATATTCTCCATTCTGAGCCACAACATGAACTCTATATTCTCCTGCTTCAAATTTATGATTTTGCCAATCAACCATAAAATCGAAGTTTGAATTTGGCGCCATTTTTATATTTTCTTTTTCTGTAAACTTATAAACTTCTGAATTTCCTTTTTTGTAAACAGTTCCTGAAATTTTAAGATTAGGAATTATAACGGGTGTATCGTTTTGAAGATTTATAGCAAGATTTGTATGATAATTTGCAAGTGTAGATTTTATATACTTTAAATTCATATTAGCTGTGACTTTATTATCGTTTTCCGAAAGCATAACACCTACAACGTACTGATATTCGTTCTCTATTTTAGCAGACATTTGATTTTCTCTCGTAGCTTCAGAGCTATCATCTGCTTTAGTAAAAACAAGTCCACCTAAGATAATTCCATCGAAAGGCTCTTGTGGCATACTTAGTAATGCTGTTGCTGTCACAGAGCCCTCGGCAGGAACTGTATATTCACTTTGCTCTAATTTAAGAATATCCGGAAGCGGATATTTTAAGCTTTCATCATAGCTTGTAAGATTAGTGTAGCTTATGAATCCGTTTCGGCATGTTGTTGCAGGGGTTATCATGGCCTTTACTTTAATTTCATGTTTTTTATTGTTAAAAATTTTTACTTTTAATTCTTGAGAACTTGAAGGTGCAACCTTTAAATTAAAATAGCTAAGATTTTTATTAATTTGATTTTCTGGGATTATAGAAGAAACTGAAAAATAAACCCCTTCATTTGCAAATATAGAAAATATTGATACAATACCTAAGAAAATAAACATAAAAAAACGTAAAAGCCCTTTTTTAACCATTTGGTATCCCCCAAATATTTAATTTTTAAATAGGAGCGTCAGCTAAAGTCCAAGTAATAGTAGAAGTATGCGTTTTGGCTGTGGCACTTCCTTCTGGAACGGTTAATGTAACATTGTCATTAGATGTGGCAGTTGTTTCAGTTGGGTACCATCTGTTTACCCATGTGCCAAGTCCGGAATTTTCAGCAGCTACTACCACAGTTGCCTCTGTATTATCAGTTGTCAAAACAACTGGGTTTGACGGAGTAGGTTTAGTTGCCGATGGATTTGAAGAAAGAGCGTAACCTCCTGTAAGAGAAATTGTAGAGCCTTTAAGACTATCATTGGTTCCGTCATTAAAAGCCGTCGCTTTTGCGATTACATTCCAGCCGGCTCCGGTTCCTCTTATGTCTGTTACTTGAACAAATGGTTTAAGTTCACTAGCATTATATACTTTCTGTGAACCCGATATAGTTTGACTTCCGAAAGTAATGTTTGGCACATAGTCAATACTAAGCGTTCCTGCTTCTCCTGTCCCTTGCCCTGGGGGATCCAATGGTTTACTGGGGTCATCAGGATCTACGGGATTAGTTACATCTGTTCCGGAAGTGAAAGTCACGGTTGCATTTGAAGTAACGGTGGAGACTGTGGCTGCCAAGGCCGACCATGGAAAACAAAACAATGAAAAGCCGCCAGCACATAAAAGTGCTGTTATATATCTTTTTTTCATAATGAATTTTTACCTCCATATTATGATTGTAATTTATTTAATAATGGTCTTAATTTATAATATGCCGAATTATTGTTTTTTGAGATATTTTTATCTAGACCGAAATTTAAGGAAAAAGCTTGATTGACTTAGGTTAAGTAATCCTAGTAGATTGGTGAGATCGTTTATTTGAAAGAAATATAAAAGTTGAATAACGTAAAAAATAAATTAAATAGATCAAATGGTTGGGTTTATTGTTATAAGAAACGTAAATAAGCAAGCTCATGAAATTATTGAATCTGTCCATGAAAGTTATCGTAAATTGGGCATTGCTTCTGAGTTAGTTGACTATGTTATGGAAAATTTTGATATGGTGAGTCTTATTGCAGAAACTGATGGAGCTGTGGGATTTTATAAAAATTATGGTTTTAATATTAAACCGATACGGAAGATGGAAAGTGTTAACCGGTATTGTTGCGAATATAATTTCTGAGTCGTTTAAAAGAAGTAGATCAGTGATTAACAGACATATAAAAAATATTTCTAAAAAAATAAATTTATGAAATTTGTAGTGTATGTTTATATTGACAAATTTAAAATTATATGTAATAATAAAAATATATTATAAGCTATGAGGAAAAATCTATGAATAATATAATATTAAATGTAAAATTGAATAGTTACTATAGCTATTACGGATAATTGGTATCTGTAGTAGGCGTACCATGCCATTACGGATATCGAAAGATACTGTAATGGCTTTTTAATTTTATAAACTTTAAAGAGCCAAACTATAAATTTAGTTTCGGTTCTTTTTTGTATTTAGGAGGAAATATATATGAGTCTCTTTAAGCTGATTTTATATGGTTACGATACGCTTTACTGATAAGTATTTATCTTAAGAGTTATTATAAAATACAAATTAGGAGAATTTATATGAACAAGAAATCTTTTTTGACAACTATACTTATATGTTTAGTTATATTTATACCAGTTTTGAAAAATACAATAATTAAAAAACAAAATAAAGAAGTTAAAATAGGAATACTTCAGCTAGTCGAGCACGAAGCTCTTGATGCTTCACGAAAAGGTTTTATTGAAGGATTAAAAGAATTAGGCTTTAAAGGAAGAATTGATTACAAAAATGCCGGAGATGATTTAGCTACATGTACTTTAATTGCTAATCAATTTGTAAATGAGTGTTATGATTTAGTGCTTGCTATTGCTACGCCGGCAGCGCAATCCGTTGCTGCACTTACTTCAGAAATACCCATTCTTGTAACTCCTATAACAAATCCTGAAAGTGTAGGACTTGTAAAATCAAATAATAATCCACAAGTAAATGTTACTGGCACTT
>CAKUYF010000064.1 GCA_934702115.1 uncultured Eubacteriales bacterium
AGAAAATACTCACCTGTAATACTTTCATCTAGACTCCGAGTAGCATACTTTTTTAATTTATTCATTGCTTCTTCTTTCGTAAGTGATATACCATGAAACTTCCAAAACATCCCTTCAGGATTTGTTATAGTAGGGCATCCACTGCATACCCACAATCCCTCTACGCCCATAACATCATCTATTACAATTTGCCCACCCGAAACTGGTTCTAATTCATTATTATTTAATTCATTATTCACTAAAAATCACTCCTATATAATTTTTACTTATACAAATTATATACACTCTAACTGTAATAGTCAAGTAAAACTTTATATCTAAATAGTAAAATCTATCTTTCAATGCAGATTTATAAATTATAATTAATTCTAGAAAATAATCTAAATTATTCTAAAATTGATAAGTTTAATTATAAAATTTAAAAGAGCTATTTTTCATTTGTTTTTCAATCATAAAACGTAACACCATATAATTTAAACTCATATTATGATAAAAAAGGAGTGAATTTATATATGAAAAATAACTTTTGTGCCCCCGAATTTTTCCTAGGAGCTAATACTCCATACGGATTTTTTTCGCTATTTAACCAACTATACACCCCCGGAACAAACTGGTTTTGTCATATCCTAAAGGGCGGACCCGGAACTGGGAAATCTACACTTATGAAAAACTTAGCTCAAAAAGCTTCAAAAAAAAATTTAAAACATGAAATAATAAGATGCTCCTCAGATCCCCAGTCTTTAGATGCATTAATTTTAACAGACTTAAATAAATGTATAGTAGACGGAACAGCACCACACGTAATAGATCCTATTTACCCCGGAATATCAGATGAAATTGTTAATTTAGGAGAATTTTGGGATGCTAAAGTTCTTCAAGAAAAAAAAGAAAAAATCATTCCTATATTCAAAGAAAACTCTAGACTTCATCAAATGTCAAAACAATTTTTGTCCACTTTTGGATGTGCGTACAATGTAATTTATCGTTTGATACAGGAAAGTATTTATTTAGATAAACTCAATAATTTTTGTAAAAGTACTTCTAAAAAGTTAATTAAAAAAATTCCTTCAGAAAATAAAAAAGAAAAATTAAGATTTATAAGCTCCGTTACACCTGAAGGATATATATTTATCTCTAAAACACTTGAAAATTTATGCAAAAAAATTTTTATAATTGATGATCCATATGGTGTAGTTGGAAATCTGATACTTCAGAGCCTAAGGATTCATGCCCTAAACCTTAATCATGAAATAATAACCTGCCCTTCTCCATTTTCACCTTCTAACAATCTTGAAACACTGTTATTACCTGACTTAAAATTGGGATTCGTAGTGAAAAATCAATTTTTACCCTCTGGCACTTTTAAATCTCTTAACATTGAACACAAAGTCATACATACTAAAAGGTTTATGGACAGAGAAAAATTATTAAATAATAAGAATTTAATCAATTTTAATACTAAAATATGTAAAGAATTTCTCTTCGAATCTTCAAATACACTCTTTAAAGCAAAAAAAGTCCATGATGAAATAGAAGCAATTTATAGTGAATCTATGAATTATTCTAAAGTAAATAAAATTACCCAAAAGCTAATAAGCTTTTAGGCAAAACAATGTAATAAAATTCCCTTACTTTTCTTCTGGTGGCTTTGGTTTTGTATTAGGACTGTACTTAAACGGAATATTAAAGCAACCGTCTCCAGATGTAAATTCATTATGAACAATTGCCAAACTGGATAGCACAGTACAAGTGGAAAGAAAAAATTTCGAAGAAACTACCATACTATTCCAAACTCGCTTCATTGAATTCATTTCCATTAATAATTCTCCTTTTCTTTAAAATCCAAGAATTCCCATTATCATATTCATAAAAGCTTTGCCGTCAGCGTAAAACTTGTCTGCATCACATATGAACTTAGCTAAAAAATAGATTGTTTGCATCTATTAACTGCTCCTCTCTTGAATTATTAACTTTAATTTATGTACACTTTAAATATATCATAAAATATATAGTAAGTAAATTATAACTATAAATGTACCGTATGTCAATTATTTTTTAAAAATTAATGTTAAAAATTAATGCGTATTTCGCTTTGTATTTTGTTATACATCCATTATTTTTAAAAATTCATATAGTCTATTGACATTTTTAGTAAGATATAAATAACCAAACAATGCCTCTAATCCAGTAGCTCTCCTATACGTACTAACAGAGGCATTTTTGGGTTTTCTATTACTTTTAAGATTTCTTCCTCTTTTATATATTACAAGCTCTTCAGGCGTTAAAATACTTTCTATCTTGCTTAATACATCGGACTGTGCAGTGCAACACACCGTTTTCATCTTAATGTTATTAAGTATGCCCAATTTATCCGAATACTTCGATACAATCCTTTCTCTTACCATTAATTCATAAACTGCATCTCCTAAAAATGCTAATTTCCCAGCATCCATTTGAAAGGCGCTTTCCATTATTAAAAACTCTTCTTTCCAAATTTATTTACGAATGGTTTATTCAAAAAATTCAAATTCGATTCCTTCTAAATTTACTGTATCTCCTTGTTTAATACCTGATTTTTTCAGTGCTTCAGTCAGACCAGATTTAGTAATGAAATTTTGAAAATAGAGCATAGAATAATAATCTTCAAAGTTAACCGATCCTATGAGTTTTTTGATCCAAGGAGCTTTGACTACGTACTGTCCTTTTACCTTTTCGATGTCAATCTTACTCTCCGAAACTTCCAAATCTAAATCAGAACTTTCTTCTTCAGAAGCAAATAAATTATTTAAAGGTAAAGTGCTTAATTTTTCAGCGATATAATCAAGCATTTCTTTTGTCCCTATAGATGAAGCGGCTGAAAGCGATAAATAGTCATAGCCTTTACTCTCAACATAACTTTTAAACTTATCTATACTTTCAGGAGAAGCAATATCACATTTATTTCCTACTACTAACATAGGTCTATTTAAAAGCTCAGAATTAAATTTTTCCAGCTCTAAATTTATTTTATCAAAGTCTTCACAAGGCTCTCTTCCTTCGCTTCCTGAAACGTCTACTACGTGAACTAGCATCCTACATCTTTCAATATGACGTAAAAATTGATGTCCGAGCCCTATGCCTTTCCATGCACCCTCTATTAATCCAGGAATATCCGCCATTACAAAAGAAAAATCTTCTTTATATTTTATAACTCCTAAAATAGGCGAAAGCGTAGTAAAGTGATAATTAGCTATTTGAGGTTTTGCTTCACTGCATACTGAGATTATTGTTGACTTCCCTACGTTTGGATAACCTACCAAACCTACATCAGCTAACAGCTTTAACTCTAATTTGATTCTTAATTCCTTTCCCTCTTCACCGGGTTTAGAAAATTTTGGAGACTGTCTTACAGGATTAGAAAAATTCATATTTCCTGCGCCTCCGCGACCACCCTGAGCTACAACATATTCTTTATTTTCTTCTGAAACATCAAATATAATTTTTCCTGTTTCCTTATTTTTTACCAATGTTCCGTAAGGTACCTTTATTATTAAGTCATCACCTTTTTTTCCTGTACGTTTACCGGAAGAACCGTTTTGACCGTTTTGAGCAAAAAATTTTTTCTTATATCTGAAATTAGAAAGTGTTGAAAGATTATTATCCGCAATAAATATTACTGATCCTCCGCGACCGCCATTACCTCCATCAGGTCCTCCGGTAGACGTATATTTATCTCTATGAAAAGATACTGCCCCATCTCCGCCTTTACCCGATCTAATCGTTATTTCAGCTATATCTACAAACATATTCATCCCACCTCGTTTTTAATTATTGTTTTTCTAGAAATTTATTTTATTCACTAAAAAACACATTAACGAAAGCGGATCTGAATTTAGATCCGCCTTAAATTTATTCTAAGTAATATTCAAAATTAGAGAAACCAACCCAAATCCCATTAGTGAAAATGGAATATAGCAAAAACTTTCTCAAAAATTCAGTTAAGCATAAACACTTACGCACTTACGGTCGCGACCTAATCTTTCAAATTTTACTTTTCCATCTACTAAAGCAAATAAGCTATCATCAGATCCGCGTCCTACATTGTGTCCAGGATGTATTTTAGTTCCACGCTGTTTAACCAGAATATTCCCCGCACGTACCGTTTGACCATCAGCACGCTTTACTCCAAGACGTTTAGATTCAGAATCACGGCCATTCTTAGTTGATCCCATACCTTTCTTATGAGCAAAAAGTTGGATATTTAAATTTAGCACCACCCTACACCTCCATATAACTTACTTTAATATGTTTTGAATAAGCTTCTTCAAGCATCAGCAAATGCATTTTTAAACCTTCAAAAATTAAACCGCATCTACCAA
This sequence comes from uncultured Eubacteriales bacterium, assembly GCA_934702115.1. Taxonomy (GTDB): domain Bacteria; phylum Bacillota; class Clostridia; order Oscillospirales; family Acutalibacteraceae; genus UMGS1491. The sequence continues at coordinate 4,359 of CAKUYF010000064.1, forward strand.
TCTCATTATACGGAACGGATACATACATAGAGCCACATTTCTCATTTATATCAATTTCAGCATTGACTTTCAAGAGCTCCGTAATAATATTCGCAGCCATATACACTGCTGAAGAAACTGCTGAACATACTATATCTTTTCCATGCTCCGAATAATTCGCATGACCCGTTATATTAAATCCTATAATCTCACCTGAATTTAAAGTGAGAAACTTAGCTTTTATCATAATATAACTTATTTTTCTTAAAAACTTATTTTTTCTATTTGCACTTTTGAATAAAGCTGTCTATGTCCTAACTTACGTTTGCAGCTTTTCTTTGGCTTATAAGTAAATACTGTTATCTTTTTGCCTTTGCCGTTCTTCAAAATTTTTCCGCTTACAGATGCAGAACTAATTACAGGATTACCTACATGAAACCCTTTTTCATCTTGTCCTGCAATAACCTCAAAGCTAACTTCAGTATTTTCAACTGCATCCAGTTTCTCTACGTAGATAACATCACCTACAGAAACCTTATATTGCTTACCACCGGTTTTTATAACTGCGTACATTACTCCTTACGCACCTACCTTTACTCTAACTCGCTACCATATCAGGCGGATCTATAAAAAATCACTTTCAGCCTGCAGCATGCGGCAAGGTAATTTTAACATCAGAAAAACAAAAAGTCAAGTACTATCAATTTCGATAAAGCTTGTACATATTTTAGTCTAAATAATCCTTTAATTTTTTGCTCCTACTAGGATGTCTTAACTTTCTTAATGCTTTTGCCTCAATTTGACGAATTCTTTCTCTTGTTACATCAAATTCCTTTCCCACTTCTTCAAGTGTTCTTGCTTTTCCATCTTCTAATCCAAATCTTAATTTTAATACTTTAGCTTCTCTTGGTGTTAATGTACTCATAACTTCTTCTA
>CAKUYF010000065.1 GCA_934702115.1 uncultured Eubacteriales bacterium
CAATAGTATACGTAAAACTACTGTAATACTTATAACTCATTCTATAGAAGAAGCAATGTTAGCGGATAAGGCTATGCTTATAAATAACGGAGTGATAAATTTTTTTGATTTCCCTAATAAGCTTTTTTCCTATAATAGCCTTAATGAATTTTATAATATCTCCCACACACAAGCTTTGGAAATTTTACTGTTTCTAAAAAAATCAGGTTATGATGTTTCTTTAGAAGCAATTGATATAAAGAGCTGTGCAAGAGAAATAATTAAACTACTGGAGTCTACTAAATAAAAATGATTAACGTGAATAATTTATCTTATACATATGATCTTGATGATGCTAAATTAAATGCAGTAGATAATTTGAATTTTTCTTTAAGCAAAGGAGAAACTTTAGGAATAATTGGCAAGACCGGATCCGGAAAATCCACTTTGGCAAAGCTGTTAAATGGTCTTCTTAGACCTACTTGCGGGGAGATAGTTTTAAATGACAAAAATATTTTCAAAGATTTTAAAAGCCCTCAAGAAGTTTTCTTTAAAGTAGGACTCGTATTTCAGTATCCTGAACACCAACTTTTTGAACGCACTGTATTTGATGACATTGCTTTCGGACCAAGAAATAAAGGATGTAGTGAAAGCGAAGTCAAAATGTTAGTCCGAGAGGCGGCAGAGCTTTTAGGGCTTAGCAACGATTTATTTTCCAAGTCTCCTTTAGAGCTTTCAGGAGGCGAAAAAAGACGTTGTGCAATTGCCGGAGTTCTTGCTTTAAAGCCGGAAGTTCTTATTCTGGATGAACCGACAGCCGGACTTGATTTCTTAGGTAAACAATCACTTATGGGATGTCTTAAAAATTATCATAAAAAAGAACAAAATATAATGATATTGATTTCTCATTCTATGGAAGAAATTGCTTCAATGACTGAAAAAGTTTTGGTTATGGCAAATGGGAAAATGGTATGCTTTGATACTGCAAAGAATGTATTTAAAAATTCTCAGCTGCTGGAAAATATAGATCTTGAAATTCCTCAAATTACTAAAATTATGAATTTAATCAGAGAAAGAGGATTTAATGTAAGCGAAGGTATTCTTACTACTCATCAAGCTCAAAAAGAAATACTTAAGCTTTTAAATAAAGACGGTGGTAATCAATGACTAAAAAAATCTCGATGGGAAAATATATTTACGGCGATTCTTTAATACATCAGTTAGATTCAAGAACTAAAATTATCATTTCAGGAGTATTATCGATTGCAGTATTTTGCACTCAAGAAATTTCAGCACTTTTTCTGATTTTAATGTTTGGAATTTTAATGATTAAAATATCTAAAATACCTTTTGTAAGATTTATTAGGAGTAATAAAATAATACTTTTAACATCAGTTTCCACTACTTTAATAAATTTATTTTTTGAAGCAGAATCCAAATTTCTAACTACAGGTGTTTTTTACGTAACCCCTAAAAATATAAGAAACAGCTCATGCGTATTCCTAAGGCTATTTTCCCTTATTTTTGTAAGCTCGGTGATGATGTTTACAACCTCACCGAACGGTATAGCTTCTTCTATAGAAAAAATTTTAAAGCCACTGGATAAAATAGGAATATGTTCAAGAGATATAGCTCTTACAGTAACTATTACTTTAAGGTTTATTCCAACGCTGTTTGATGAATTTGAAAGAATAACAAACGCTCAAAAGGCACGCGGGGCGAGTTTTAAAAGCAAAAATTTATTAAAAAATTTAAAGACTTTTTCATCAGTACTGGGTCCTCTTTTTATTTCCTCATTTAAAAGAGCTGATGAACTCGCAGAAGCTTTAGAAGCTCGTGGATATGACGGAAGTTATAGTCATACAAGTTTTAATTTGTTCAAATTTGGAATAAATGATATTATTGCTTTAATTTTTACCGGGTTATTGATAATAGGAGTAATATTATGCAATATGTTTATAAAAATATGAATGATAAAAGAAATTTGATGGTTACTCTTTCGTATGACGGAAGTAAATATCATGGATGGCAAGTACAAAAAAATGCTTTAAGCGTACAAGAAGTTTTTCAAAACTCTCTTACAAAAGTACTTGGCGAAATAGTAGATATAAAAGGATGTAGCAGAACAGATTCGGGAGTTCATGCCAACATGTACTGTGTTAGCTTTAAAACCTCTTGCAGTATAAAAGCCGATAATTTGGTTTACGCACTTAATAGGTATTTACCTGCAGATGTGGCCGTAATTTCGGCAGTAGAAGTAAATGAAAATTTTCATGCTAGGTACTCTTGTAAAGGTAAGGAATATATATATAAAATATGGAATGATAGAATACGAAACCCTTTCTTACATAGTTATGCTCTTCATTATTGGTACCCGCTGGACTGTGATTTACTTCATAGTGCCTCAAGAAATTTTATAGGTACTCATGACTTCACTTCATTCGCTACTTTAGATAAGCGAGAACAAACAAACATGATTCGAACAGTATCTAACTTTGAAGTTTACAGAGAAAATAAAATGGTGGAAATTAAAGTAAGTGCTAATGGATTTCTATATAATATGGTTCGAATTATGGTTGGAACTCTTTTAAGAATTGCTCAAGGAAAAATCAATCCCGATGGGATACCTGAAATTATAGAGAAAAAGGATCGGAACTTCGCAGGACCTACAGTTCCCCCTCAAGGACTTTACTTAAATAAAGTATTTTATGATTAGTTAATATTAGAAAAATGAAGGAATTAAAGCTATGGCTCTTAAAAAAATCTTTTTGTCTGTAACTAATTGGATTAAAAAAATTAATAGCATACAACATAAAAGCTCTGAGACTATAAAAATCATTAAAGATATAAAGAAAATAACATTAATATTACTAAGCGTTTTTTTATTTCTTATTGTTTGGAATAATAGAATTAAATTACATCCTGATAATGTTATTTTATGGTTAAAAGGAAATTGGATGTCGTTTCATATGGGTAAAGGATTTCCTCAAAAAGCTTTTGGACAAGCAGTATCAGCGGAAAACTTTAATCTTATGGGGAAAAATCCCGTTGCACTTAGCGATACAGGTTTTACGGTTTTTAATAATTCAGGATATTTAATAAGGAATGAAAAACATAGCTTCAGCAATCCCTTATTAAAAATAGGTGGTATACACGCCATAATATATGATGTAGGAGGTAAAAAATATAAAATAGAAAGTATTGCAGAGAGTATTTACACTTCGGAAACTGATAACAATATTATCTCTTGCAGTATTTCTGAAAACGGTAAGTATGGCATAGTTACAGAGTCCCAAAATTACCTTTCTGAATTGAAAGTATACGATTCTAAAAACTCAGAAAAATATAGGTACTACTTTTCAGAGCATTACATATGTGATTTTGAACTTAATTCTGCAGGGGATCAAGGAATAGCATCCGGTATAAATACGGAAGAAGGAAATATAAATTCTTACTTATACGTATTAAATTTTAAATTTCAGGAACCTCAAAATAAATTTAAACTTGAAAATAATTTAGTTACTAAAGTAAAGTATTTTTCAAATGGAAATATTTTAGCAATCGGAGATAATTATCTATCAGTTATAAATCCGGCGTCAGGAAGTGTTAAAAATTTTTCATTTGATGAAAAATTGCTTAAATTTTACGATTTTAGAAAAGATAGAGGAATTTGCTGTTGCCTTTCTCCTTCTGAAAATAAAAGCTGTGATGATGAAATAGTAGTAGTAGACATGTTGGGTAAGGAAATAGTATCTGTATCAACCAATGAAAACTTAAATAGTATTGCTTATTCCGGAAAAAGAATTATTGCTTCCTCTAAAAACAAGTTATATGCCTATAATTATGAAGGAAAGCCGGAAGGATATATAGATAACCAACCGTACTTTAAAAAAATAATTATGAATTCCGGCTCGTATGTATATGCAATAAAAAGTAATGAAATTTATAAAGTAAAAATTAATAACCTTAAAAAAATCAGTTGATTGTTATTTAAATATATTATTATCTAATTTATTAAAACTGCCTTGAATTACAAATAACTCAAGGTGGTTTTTTACAAATATAATTAATATAACATTTTTGAATAATAATTATGGCAGGTAAAAAGTATTACTTGATGGTTTTTCGAATATTCCTTTAAAAACTTTAAGGTATATTTTAATCTTTCTTCGTCATATCTTACGAGTACATCATCGAGTATTAAAGGCAAATTAGTTTCACGTGAAAGAAGTTTAGAAAGAGCTATTCTAAGGGATAAATAAGCTTGATCGATTGTACCGCTGCTCAGGCTATCACAACTTCTATTTATTTTTTCATATTCTAACATCATATTATAATCTTTTTGTATATATGCTTTATAATATTTTTCTCCGGTGAGTTTTTTCAAAATTTCCGAAGCTTCTTTATTAAGCAAAGGAATAAAGTTTTTTCTTATGTCATTAGAAGTTTCTTCTATACATTCTTTAGCTATAAGTAAACTTTTTAAGTAATTTTCCATTTTAGCCAATTTTTGTTTTTTAATTTCCAGAGCTTCATTAAGCTCTTTTAAGCTTTTTTCCGGCTGTTTAATACCCTTGACAGCCTCTATATATTCCTCTTCAAGATTTAAGCTTTCTAATAATTCCAGTCTTTGATTTATATCCTCAATGCTTTTTTCACAGGGGTTTTTAACTTTCTTAGACATTTCTAAAGACTCTAAGTAATCCTCAAGACTTTTTAATTCTATATTTTCTACTCCAATTAAATTAGATATATACATACATTGCTCATCAATATTGCTTATTTTTTTCTTGATTAATACTAAATTTTCAAATGACTTTAAAAATTCAGAATAGCTGTTAATTTTAACATATTCGGAAATTTGACCTATACTCTTAAGTTTTAAATTCTCAAGCTCTTTATCAAAATTTTCTATAGTAACTTTATTCTTAAGGAAGGCCTTGTATTCCGCATGTTTCCTTCAGTAGTCATGAATAGTGGGAACTTTTTTTAACAATAAAAGTTTATTTATAAATTTTTTTACTTTTTCAATTTGACTGTTTAAATAATTATTTTCTTCTGCAATCAAATTAAGAATTTTTCTTTTTAAGCTTTCCGTATTTTCGGAAGTTTTTAAAATTTTAAATTCAAATTCTTCGGAAGTTTTAATCATTAAAGTTAATTTTTCTATTTCTTGTTTCAAAGAAAAAATTGTATTTTTTAAATTCTTAAAATTTAAGATTTCCAAAGCTGATAAAACGCAAAATAATATTG
>CAKUYF010000066.1 GCA_934702115.1 uncultured Eubacteriales bacterium
AATTAGAATAGTTTCATTTGAAGTTGCTGGTAGTTATATATTGATTAAGGATATTTATATGGTTTATAGGTAAGATATTAAAAATAAACAAAAAAAGACTTGACAATATCTCTACAATGATATATAATTCAAAGTAGGGATAACCTCTGAGAAAGGTGGTGTAGGGAATTACAAAGCTCTATACTGAATTACTAAGAGTTTTGATCCCATATTATGAGTAGTAAAGAATTGAAAAAAATTTTTTCAGATAAGGAATTTATCACATCGCTTCTAAACATGGAAACAGGTGAAGAAGTTAAAAAGGCACTTTCTAATCATGGGGTTCCCGTAAATGATGAAACCTTAAAGATGCTCGCAGCAGCTTTGGTACAGGCTATTGAAAGCCGTAGCAACACTAAAGTGGTTGGTGATTCAGTTTTAAACTCAGTAAGTGGAGGCAAGACTGAAATCAACGGCTCAAGAGAATGTATTAGTTGCAAGAGTGCCATCCTAGATGGTTTAGATCCCAATTTAATTTCTGAAATTCCTCAAACTAGTTGGGTTTTAAAAGAAGTTAATAACTTATAATAAAATTAGTATATCCTTTCAGTAAATTTTACTGGAATGAATATAAATATAAATTTAATTTGGAGGTAGTTACAATGGAAGATTTGAAAAACGTTAACGTAAAGACTGAAGATGTAAAAGCAGTATTAAAAGAAGAAGGCGTAAAGGCTGACGCCGTAAAAGCATTAGCAGGCGCAGAATTAACCGATGAAGATTTAAAAGAATTAGTCGGTGGACTTGGCACATCAACAATTAAGAATTTAGCAGTTAAAGGTTTAAAATACGGCGCTTACGCTTTAGCAGGTGCAGCAGTACTCGGTACAGCTGAAATGGCAGTTCGCGGAAAAGACTCTTATGCTGGTAAGGCCACAGATTGGCTTAGAGGAGTAGACGTAACGTCAAAATCACCAGTACCAGTACCAGTACCAGTACCAGTACCAGTACCAGAAGAAACAAAAGAAGAATAACCAGACGCTTAATAGCAATATATGCAAGCATCCCCTTTACAAAAAATGTAAAGGGGATTTTTTATTAATCTAAATTTTTTTCAAGGATTGAAAGCTGATGTTTAAGCTCATAAGGTAATTTATTTCCAAAAATTTTGTAAAACTCTTTTATTTTTATAACTTCTTGTTCCCACTCTTTTTCATTTATGCTTAAAAGCTTATTTAATGCGTCAGAGCTTAAATCCAATCCTGCAGTATTTAAGTCTTTTTCATAAGGTAACAATCCTACAGGTGATTCTTTCGCATCCACTTTACCTTCGCAACGATTAATTATCCATTCCAGCACTCTTAAATTGTCACCGTAACCGGGCCATAAAAGTTTACCTTGATCGTCAGTTCCAAACCAGTTAACACTGAAAATTTTTGGAGCATTTTCTCCTAAAAGCTTACCCATTTCAATCCAGTGATCAAAATATTCACCCATGTTATAACCGCAAAATGGCATCATTGCCATAGGATTGTGGCGGAGGACTCCAAGCTCACCCGTAGAAGCCGCTGTACTTTCGGAAGATACGGTTGAACCAACAAATACACCATGGTTCCAATCTCTTGTTTCATAAACTAAAGGTACAGTACTCGCTCGGCGTCCACCGAAAATTATTGCTGAAATAGGGACTCCTTGTGGATTATCAAATTCTTTGCTTAAATAAGGGCAATTTTTTGCCGGTGCAGTAAACCTACTATTTGGATGAGCTCCCTTTTCTGAAGAAGTTTTTCCGTTCCAAGGTTGACCTTTCCAATTTATCGCATTTTCGGGTGGGTTATTATTAAGCCCCTCCCACCATACAGTGTTGTCATCAAGGTTATGTACCACATTGGTAAATATAGTATTTTTAGATACAGTGGCCAATGCATTGGGATTGGATTTACTGCTCGTTCCGGGTGCAACACCGAAAAATCCATTTTCAGGATTAATAGCCCAAAGTCTGCCATCTTTTCCTATTCTGAGCCAAGCTATATCATCTCCCACGCACCATACTTTATACCCTTTATTTTTGTACATTTCAGGAGGAATAAGCATTGCCAGATTTGTTTTTCCGCAAGCTGAAGGGAACGCTGCACATACGTATATAATTTCTCCATTTGGCTTTTCAATACCTAAAATAAGCATATGTTCTGCAAGCCATTTTTCTTTTCTGCCTAAAAATGAAGCAATACGAAGTGCAAAACATTTTTTACCTAAAAGTACATTCCCACCATAACCTGAATTAACTGATATTATAGTTTTATCTTCCGGGAAATGGCATACATAACGTTTTTCTTCATCAAGCTCACATGAGCAATGCAGACCCCTTACCCAATCATTACTATTTCCAAGCTTTTCTAGTATATTTTTACCCACACGAGTCATGATTGCCATATTCAAAACAGTATAAATAGAATCTGTAAGTTCAATACCTATCTTAGAAAATTCAGACTCAGGCATACCCATTGAATAAGGAATAACGTACATTGTTTTTCCACGATAACTGTTTTTTGCTATGCCTAAAACTTTGTCATACGCAAATTTAGGTTCCCACCAATTATTGGTAGGTCCCGCTTCTTCTTTGGTTTTGGTACATATAAAAGTCCTATCTTCCGCACGTGCAACATCATTTAAAGCCGAACGACGCAAATAACATCCCGGGTGTTTCTCTTGATTAAGTTTAAATATTTCCTTTTTACTGCAAGCTTCTTCTCTTAAAGCTTCCAATTGCTTTTCTGACCCATCAATCCAAAACACATTATCAGGTTTAACAATCCCTTTTATGTATTCTATCCACTTGATTACAGATTCATTTTGTGTCATTACTTATTTCTCCTTGATTGAAATTTTTTATTAACTTATATTGTTGAAAGTATTATTCGAAGCTCAACTGAAAAAGTTTAATCTACTGTAAAATTATATCACATACCAAATTAAAAATACATATTAATTGTCTTTGAACTATTGACAATCTTAACATGGTAGGTAATAATGTTTACATAAACAAAACACAAATTCTGATATTTTAATCATTTAAACTCATCTATAATATACAAATTAAGCTTTTAATTACTTGAAAAATTTCTGATGAAAAGAAATTATTTATAAATACTCTGCCTTCAACTCATTATATGTAATATAAAAGCTTTTTGTAGCTTGCAAGTTTTAGATATTATAAAATTCGATTCGTTTACCAAAAAAATTTACGGAAGAGCCAAAGTAAGAAAAACTTAAATTCTTTATAAAAATGGGTTTAGTTAATAAAGTATACAAGGTAAAAACGGCATATATGAAATCTAATGAAAAAATGGGAACCCTATTTAATAACTAATAGAAAAATTTTCTTAACCAAAGTATGACGTAACTGCATCCCGAAATAATCAGAGTATACTTTATTAAATAAAAATATATTATAAATGAAAGTGGTGTATTTACTTGAAATTTAAAGATTCATTATCAAGCCCTCTTCAAAGCACTCAAGAGTCTTTTATACTTCCAATAGCTTTAATTACTATTGCAGGGTTTATGTTGGGGTTAGGATCATCCCTTTTAAATTCTAATATGATAAATTATTTTAATCTACAAAACACGTTAGAAACAAATACATTTTTTTACTTAATATTTAATATTATGAAAAGAATAGGAGGAATATTATTTGCAAACATTCCTATATTATTCGCTATAAGTACAGCTATAGGAATGGCAAAAAAAGAAAAATGTGTGGCAATATTTTCAACTGTAGCTTCATTTTTTGTAATGCATGAGACTATTTCTTTACTTTTAAAATTAAATGGAAAGCTTGCTCACGGAGTATTACATGAAGGCTCTACGGCATCAGTATGCGGTATTCAATCGTTAGAAATGGGAGTATTCGGAGGAATAATAGTAGGTTTGGGAGTAGCTTACCTACATAATAAATTTTATAAAATAAAACTTTCAGGTATAATTTCATTTCTTAGTGGTACAAAATTTGTTCCTATTATTTCATGTTTTTGTTATATGCTGGTAGGAGTAGCTATCTCCTTCATTTGGCCCGCTATTCAAGCCGGAATTTACTCGTTAGGAGGGCTTGTACTGGCCTCTAAATATACAGGAACTTTAGTTTATGGAATTATAGAAAGAGTATTAATTCCATTCGGATTAGATAATGTTTTCCGTACTCCTTTTTGGCAAACAGCTTTAGGAGGAACAGAAATAATAGACAATCATTATGTAACAGGAGTTCAAAATATTTTATTTTCTGAACTCGCCTCAACAAATACTTCTAAATTTAATATAAATATAGCCAGATTTATGAGCGGAAGATTTCCACTTACGATATTCGGATTACCTAGTGCTGCCTTAGCGATGTATCAAAATGCTAAATCTTCAAAGAAAAAAAATATTGGAGGATTAATGCTTTTCGTTGCTATCACCAGCGCCATAGCAGGAGTTACAGAACCTATTGAATTCATTCTCTTGTTCTTTGCCCCTATACTTTACGGTATTCACTGTTTGTTTGCAGGATTGTCTTTCATGCTTATGCACCTTTTGAAAGTTACTGTAGGATTAGCTTTTTCAGGAGGTTTAATCGACCTTCTATTATGCGGCATACTACCCGGAAATAATAAAACTAATTGGATTTATATAATTCCCGTAGGTGTAGGGTACGCAATCACTTATTATTTCGTATTTAAATTTGTTATTCGAAAATTTAAACTTACAACTCCCGGGCGAGAAAATGATACATCAGAGTTAAATTCAGGCTCTACCCAAGAAGCAAATTCCAGATCGAATGAAAGTATCCCGTCTACCATTGTAATCGGTCTTGGAGGAATCGAAAACATAATAGATATTGATTACTACGCTACCAGCCTTATCGTTAAAGTAAAAGATGAAAGCATAGTAGACGAAGACATAGTTAAAAAAAGCGGCTGTGTAGGGGTTATCAAAAAAGGCGACGGAATACAAGTAGTATTCGGACCAAGAGTAGCAGTAATTAAAAATGAGCTTGAAGAATATATTTCATCCGTCTCAACTCAAAATTGACTACCAACTAAATAAAAATATAAAGCACGCACAAATGAAGCTCATAATTGTACGTGTTTTATTTATTGCTTGACTAATTATTAATTTTAACTATTCATATAAATAAAAAACAAACTAAGAATTACTCATACAAAAATTGAAAATAATTTCTACGGTTTATAATACTTTCAATCATGTCTTTAG
>CAKUYF010000067.1 GCA_934702115.1 uncultured Eubacteriales bacterium
TTCCTATCATTATAATGAGTTATATGTGCGGAGATTGTTTAGTTGCCGTACCTAGTGCCGGGGAGCTTCACACCCTTTTAGTCTCACATGGTTGGACGTATATAACCGCCATTTGTGTAATGATTTTCTCTCTTATGCATTTCCCTTGCGGGACTACTTGCTGGACAATAAAAAAAGAAACAGAAAGTATAAAATGGACAGTTTTGTCTTTTTTACTTCCTACGATCTTGGGAATTATAGTATGCTTTATTGTTTCTAATTTATTGAAATTAATTACCTTCTGAATTAAAACTGCTTAATCATAAAATACAATATTAAGCTAACTTTTAAAATTATTACAAACAAAAATGTCCTTTTAAAGGGACATTTTTATCTTAAAAAACGTAACAACCTCAAACATGTAATAATTAAATTTAATAAATGGATTATATACTAAAATTTTTTAATCAATAATTCTATTTATAATTCAGAAACTTTATTAAAAAAATCCAATACCTTAAAATTATCGGCTACATGAATCCTAACGTACTTCTCTGTGAGTTCTGATAACATATTCAAATTACCATCCGAAATGGAAAAATTAAATAAATTTTCAAGTGAAGAGTAAACTATATGCCTTAAAGTAGAAAGTAACGAAGAATTAATCAGATTACAAGAACTTAGATTGCTACCTTCTATACACTCACCGCAAAATAGTTTAGCTTGACTTAAAGAAAAATACATTTTACTTGCACTGTAACGTTTGCAAATACTACATGAAACAAGCATGGGTGCATATCCACAAAGTGAACAAGATCTTAATTCAAAAATACATTTTATAAGTTTCAAATCCCTTTTTTTATTTGCTAAATAAAACAGACAATTTAAAATAACTCTTAAAAATTCCGAAGATTTTTCCTTTTCAGGATAAAGTGATAAGGTTAACTGAGAAAAGTATTGCGCTAATGCTAAACACTTTAAATCATTTCGAATTTCAAAAAAACGCTCTTTCACTTCAAAATCATTTAGAATATACCCATTCTTAGCAACATAAAGATTAAATTTGCAATACATAAAAATCTCAGTAAAAAGCTGACTGTTGTATTTTCGATTTTTGGACTTTTTTATTAAAGCAGATATGACACCCATTTCACTAGTAAGTATGTTAATAACTTTACTATTTTCAGTGAGGTTTCTTTCCCGTATTATTATTCCATTCACATCTATTTTCATTCTCTACTCCTTGAAAGGGCGGTACATTAATCAAGCCATTTGGAACGTTTAAAGGCATTTTACCCTCGGACTGTAACTGTATACGATAATTTAGATAATCTGAAATCATACCTGTGGCCTTAAATTTTTCCCAAGCTGAGTCAGCATTCATAGTTATCCCTCCTTTTTTGACTCTTAGTTTAACTTCAAAAAATGAATGTGTTCAGCATAATTCCATTATACAATATTATCTAAAAAAATATAAGATATTTTTATATTTTTCTAAAATTTCTATACTTTTTAACTATCAGTATATCCTAAGCTGTGTAAAACCGATTCTTTGTCTCTCCAGTTTTCTTTAACTTTAACAAAAAGATTTAAATTTACTTTATATCCCAATAACTCTTCTAATGATTTGCGAGATTCTATACCTATTTTTTTAATCATCTTTCCACCGGATCCAATAATCATGCTTTTATGGCTTTTGCGTTCACAATATATCGTAGCACTAATATTGCGAGTATCATGATTTTTTTCTTTGAAATATTCAATACATACTGCCGTGCCATGCGGTAGCTCTTTATCAAGAAAAAGTAAGAGCTTTTCGCGTATTGTTTCACTGGCTAACATTCTTTCAGTTTGATCAGTTATATCATCCTCAGAAAAAAAGAATACAGACGGTCTAGCTAACTTTTTAATTTCTTCCATAAGTTCATTTTTGCCTTCACCAGTTTTAGCTGAAACCGGAATTATTGCAGTATAGTTAAATAGCTCACTAAACTTTTCCATATATTTTATAATTTCAGACTTATCCTTTAATGTGTCTATCTTATTTATAGCTAAAATTACTTCCAGCTTAAATTTATTAAACTTTTTTATAAGATTTAAATCTGCTTCAGAAATTAATTTACCGGATCTATTAGGTTCCACAATGTGCAAACAAGCCTCTGCACCATTAAAAGAGTTATTTATTTCTGAATTCATATAGTCATCTAGACGATTCCAAGGTTTGTGCAATCCCGGAGTATCTATAAAAACTATCTGAATATTTTTATCCGTAAAAATTCCTCTGATTCTACTTCTAGTAGTTTGAGGCTTCGGTGAAACTATAGAAACTTTAGAATTTACCAACATATTCATAATAGATGATTTCCCTACATTAGGTTTTCCTACCATTGACACAAATACTGAGCGAGTACAACTACCATTTTCCATTTTAAATTCCCCCCTGACTTTTATCTCGGAATATTGTAATTTCAAAAAGCAAGTTTGATATTTTATTAGTGGTATTACTTTTGAGTATTTAATTCTGATTTTTTATTTTTACGCTTAATTTTATATAGCATATTATAAAATCTATTTTTCATTTCCACCGGACCTAAAAGTATATATTTATAACTGATAAAAATACATAAACTCAATAAAATAATTAATATAGGGTGTGCATAAAAAAACGCCCACATTTTAATGTAAGCGCTAAAATCATTAAATAGTATAAAACCAATAGCTATGGCAGCCCCGCATATAACTAATACTCCACCGGCCGCCACATCTTTTGCAACTTTAGCTGTAGCGTTATAATTTTTTGAACACAAATCTATTAAATTTTCCATTGCACTATTAAACATTTCAGCCATAATAACTAATCCAATTAATAATATTAAAATAGCATACTTAACAAATGTCATATCAAAAAACAACGAAAATATTAATGTATATATTGCAACTACAGTATGGATCCTCATATTACGTTCATTTTTTATCGCGTAAATTATTCCTTTAACTGCAAATTTTAAACTTTTTAATGTGTTCATTTAAAATCTTCATCTTCCGCAATATATGATACAGCATTTGAAAATCCTAGCAAATCAAGAACTCTTTCTTCACGTTCTCTCATATGTCTTTTCTCAATTCCACCGCGCTCGTGATCATATCCCAGCAAGTGAAGCATTCCATGGGCAACTAAATAAGCAATTTCTCTTCTCATAGAATGTCCGTATATTTCACTTTGTTCCATTACTTTTTCCATTGAGATAACTATATCTCCAAGTATTTGAGCATTTGTTTCAGGGTCAACTTCATATGAACCATTATTAGTCATAGGGAATGACAATACATCTGTTGGTACATCTTTATTTCTAAATTGTTTATTTAAGCTTTGTATGTATGGGTTGTCCACAAATGTTACACTAACCTCAGCTGATCCCTTAAATTTTTCCAACTTTAATACTGCATTACAACATCTTCTTACAAGCATTCTTATACCCGTAGGAATCTTGATTTCCTTTTGCCTATTTACTATTATTACTCTGGTTCTGTCTACCACTATTAATTACATCCTCTCCATAATAAATGAATTTTTAAAATTATTATTTATTAATTAACAAAAAACTAAAATTAGTAACAACTTTTTAAACGTTCTATCCTTAATTCTCACTAACATTTAATTGTCGTTATCTTTCCTTTTCTATTTAAACAAGTTAAATTCATTAGTGCTTAAAGAGAATTTTTAAAAACATTGCGCAGAAATTAATTATAAATTTTTTTTAAATGACTGTCAAATATTTTCATGATAAAAATTTTAAAGAAAATTTATATTTTTATGTAATAGTATTACAAATAGTCACATTGTTTACTCCGAATTAAATGAAATTCTCTGTTTTTCCCCTATATTTTCTATACAATTAAGTGTAACTTCCGCAATAAATTCTTCTCCTTCTTCACGATTTTCTACATCTTTAGAAATTATTTTTACATCTTTTAGTTCTTCTTCCCTCTTTTTAATTATTTCATCCAGATACTTTGAAGCTTCATCTTGAGAAAGCATTTTTTCTTCACATTCCTGTTGATAACATAATTCTTGATTGAAAATAACCGGTAAATCAACTCCAAAAAAATTAAGGTTTGTTTTTATCTCTTCAACCCTATACTGATCATCTATATTCCGCCAAGGAGTAAGAGGAATTTCCTTACCCATTGCACTTATGCTAAACTTTTTTACTGTTTTTCCGTTATCAACAGCACATAACTGGTTCATTTTTACTTTCTCTACGATTTTATGTTTAGTTCTGGCGAATACTTTACCTTCAGCCTCTACAAAATTTGTTTTCCCTTCATTTTCTTGAAGTACTCCACTTATAAGTATTTGTCCTTTAGTTACTGCATCCCCTTCTTTTACAGTCGGTTTACCGCTATAGGATTCAAATCTTTCAATTTGACCTTCATTTGTCGATATTATATTACAAGGTTCGCCTTTTTCCACTAAAGATGGCGACTTGATTTTTTCTTTTATGGAAACGTTTACACAGCTTCCGTTTATATTGATTGACAGCCATGATATATCCGTTATTTTAGACATTACTTCTTGTTTTAAAATTGCAGAGTTAATACTTGATTTTAATGTTCCGGGCTTTACTCCTAAATCGTTCATTACCGTAGTTATATCGGAAGTCGCTATACTTTCATTTCCATAGACGTTAATATTCCAAATACATAAAGAAAGAAATTTAAGAATCCCTATAAATATAACTGTTCCTACGATTATTCCTATACGCTTTTTATATTTAAAAGCAAGAAAAGGCCAACCATATTTTTTTTTAATTTTTATTTTTGCATTAGCTTTACGAGATTTGCTACGGAGTAACTTATAATCCGGAGCTAAAACTTTAGCATAAAGGCTTCCGTCAATCTTTTTTAAATCCCACAAGCTTATTCGCTCTTTAGCTACATTGTTTACAAACTTTTCCGGAAATCCTCCTATAAGCTTAAAGGATACATATCCACATATCCATCTTATAGCTTTAATTATCAAAATCCTCACCTCAAACCATAAGTTTTAAAAATGTATCCTTTGTAAATCACGTAATAAACTCTATGGAAGTAATAAAACCGTGAATTATTAATGAGTCAGAGGTTAAATATTTTATTTCTAAACTTCTGCCAAAAAAAGATATAGACATTTTGTTCATTTTAACTTTTACAATATTCTCATCGTATAAAGAAATACTTTTGCAACCCTCAACAATAAC
>CAKUYF010000068.1 GCA_934702115.1 uncultured Eubacteriales bacterium
AATTAAGAATACTAGATTTATAATCTGTTTGAGATTCTTGTGTTTTTGATAATTTAGGGCACCTAATATTATTAATAAATTCTTGTGATTCTTTGGTGAGTTTTAAACTACTACTCTCAGATTTTTCCATGTTAGATTGAATTTCGAATATTTTCTTGTAAGCTGTAGCTATGTCGTTATCTTGGCAATAACTACTAAAAAAATTGTAAAGATAATTGAAATCATATATAAGCATTCTATTTTTGCTTTTTAAACTACCTTCTTCAGGGTTATTTTTCGTAAATGCTTTTTTAAAAGTTTTACTGATTTTTCTTTTTGCTCTTTCACCTAAGCTTGAATTTTTTTCAATTTCTCTCCATAAACTTAACATATACTTTTTTATATCAGCTGGATACGGTAGCTTGTTTGATTTAAATTCCGCTTTAATTTCTTCGGGAAGGTTAACCAATTTCTCGGGTATAGTATTTATCATCTTTAACTTCTCCTTTCGTAGAATTATACAATATTTATTTTAAATAATCAATATATTAATGCTTTTTGTGAAAAATTACTTATATTTCTTTACTCCTTTTAAATCACATGTTTTAAGGCTTTGAAGAAAATTTAAATTTTCAAAACTTCCTTCAGGACAAAGCTCTTTAAGCGGAATCATAACGAAAGCTCTTTCAAATAAACGTGGATGAGGTAAGATTAAGTTTTCTTCATTTTTTACTTCTTTTCCATAAGCAATAATATCAATATCAATTGTACGTGGGCATAGTTTATACTCTCGCTTTCTGCCAAGTGCTGCTTCTATTCCTAAGCATACTCCTAAAAGTTCAGATGAATTAAGAAAAGTCTTGATTTTAACACAACAGTTTATATATTTATTTTGGACTTCATTTACTCCATAAGGTTCTGTTTCATAGTAGCTTGAAATGTTGAGTACTTCCAGCTTTGGAATATTTCTTAAGGAGTTAATAGCTTTATCTATGTAATATATTCTATCGCCCAAATTACTTCCCAGAGATAAAATAGCTTTTGTCATTTTTGAGCCTCTCTTCTGGTACGACTTATTTTTACCGCTACATACTCGACTTCTTCTTTTATGGGAGCTTGAGGTTTTTTTACAGTTACCTCTAAGGAAGTAACTTCCTTAAAGCTACTAAATATAT
The DNA here is from genome assembly GCA_934702115.1 of uncultured Eubacteriales bacterium. Taxonomy (GTDB): domain Bacteria; phylum Bacillota; class Clostridia; order Oscillospirales; family Acutalibacteraceae; genus UMGS1491. The sequence goes on from CAKUYF010000068.1 coordinate 1,155, forward strand.
TTTCTGAAATTTTTTCTGCAACTTTTTCTATTAAATTATAAGACTTTTCAGTAACGGATTTTTTAATAACTTTAATTATATCAGAATAACTAATTGTTTCTCTTAAATTATCACTTTCATATCCGCCCAGCTTATTTGTATTAACTATAGTATCAATATAGAAATTTTGTCCATTTATTTTCTCAAAATCATGTACTCCATGATTACCAAAGATTTTTAATCCTTTTATTAGTATACTGTTCATTATTCAGATCCTTTTATTATTTACTTAGAATTCCTTATGGCATCCACAACTTTAGAGGCAAAAATCGCTTCCTGAACGTCATGGACACGTATAATATTTGCGCCTCTATCAATAGCTATTGTATTAGCTGCAATTGTGCCCGGAAGCTTTGATGAATTATCTTTATTTTCTAAAAATTCCGAAACCACTCTTTTTCGAGAAATACCAACCAGCATTGCAACCCCTTTAATTTTAAATTTATCTAAATTATTTATCATTCTTCTATCTTGAATTCTATCTTTAGAAAAACCAATACCGGGATCTAAGCATATTCTCTCTTTAGATATGCCAAATTTACCGGCTTCAAGAACTTTTCTTTCAAAAAACTCTTTTATATTTGAATCTTCTCCACTGTGCATAATAATAATTCCACAGTTACTCTTTGAAGCAACTTCAAACATTGTTTCACTACTAAATCCACTTACGTCATTTATAATACTTGCTCCCAACTCAAGAACTTCTTTAGCTACTTCAGGATAAAATGTATCCACAGAAACGGGAATATTTATATTGTCCTTTAGTTTTTTTAATACAGGATAAAGTCTAGAAAGCTCTTCCTCAGCGGAAATTTTTACGTACCCTGGCCGAGTAGACTGAGCTCCAATATCTAATATATCTGCTCCAAGTTTTTGAATTTCAAATGCACGTTTAACTGCTTTTTCAGGATTAAACCACTGTCCGCCGTCTGAAAATGAGTCGGGTGTTACGTTAAGTATTCCCATAACTCGTGTTTTATTTTCTAAATCTATATTATACTTTCCTGCTTTAAAAACATTCATACTCTTCATTCTCCTTACTTTTTAAAGCTAAACTTCCGCAAGTTGCAACAGTTTTCGTAAGAGCTCCTTGTGCTTTAACTCCTCTGACTGTCATGCAAAGATGTTCTGCTTCTACAGTAACTTCAACCCATTTAGGAGACAAACCGGAAAATATAAATTTTGCTATTTTATTTGTAATTCTTTCCTGAACTTGCAAACCGCTTGCAAAATAATTAACTATTCTTGCAAACTTAGAAATCCCAAGAATTTTCCCATTTTGAGGTATATATTTTATATGTACTACTCCTTTGAAAGGCAGTAAATGGTGTTCACAAAGTGAACAAAAAGGAATATCTCTAACTTCCACTAAACCAGAAGGTGAGATCTCTTCTTCATTAAATATTTTTATTAATTCATGTTCATCAGCTTCGGACTGATTAAACATTTCCTCATACATATTGGCTACTCTTTTAGGAGTTTCCTTTAATCCTTCTCTTAGAGGATTTTCGCCTAAAGCCTTGAGAAGCTTAAAAATCAACCCTTCTATATCTTTTTTATCTACCATTTTCAACATCCTTTAATTAAGTTAAATATAATTTATTTTTATTGATATAACATTCTGCGGCTTGCATTCAGAATACTCAATACGTGAACTGTCTATTTGGCATTCTTGGTTTAATCTTCTGTTTGATTTACCGATACAGGAAAAAAATTTATTATTTCCGGAAGAGAATAATTGCTTTTTTAAATTTTCCAAATTCATATTTTTATCGCACATAATATATAAATATCTATTTTTGTTAAGTGCTAAAAATATCAACTTATCAATTATCTTGTTAGTGGCATGAGAATCCAATGATGCAATCTTTACTGCATTTTTATAAAAATAATTATCTTTTTTTGAATTACAAGTGGGCAATGTAAAGTTATATCGTTTATCAGAAGGCCAAATAGTTTTAGAGTCAGGCTGAGAATTTATTATGTGATCCTTCTGCACGGTATCATCATCTATATTGAAATAATTGTATTTTTGGAGGGAGCTACTGCTATCCCATGTAACGTCTAAATGATACCAGTTACCTCCTATCTGAACTATATTCCACATATGGGGTTCACTGCCTCTAGCTCCTACTACTGTTCTACATTTAATTCCAACAGCAGAAAGCAATATCTGCATTGCTTTAGAATATCCTTCGCATACCGCGGAATTTTCTACTAAACATCCATACGGTGTGAATACTTTAGCTCGTTCTCTTAAAAGAAAATACTTAGAGTTAAGGCTATTCTTAATATTTTTATTTTCATAATAAAAATGCTCCAGCATGGAATCATGTAAGATGCTGGCGGAATGATTTCGAAATTTGTTTACGGAATTATAATCTTTTAAATCCATATTAATTTTTGAATACTTACAGTTATTTATAATGTAATCATGTATATACAATTCCTTTTCATAATCTGAATAAGTATTGGGAATTTTTGAAATTATTTCGGAAACTTTTTCATTTAGTTTTTCTACTGATTTTTTCTGTTCTTCTTTAGAAAATATAGAATTTAGTTTTATAACCGTAGAGTTATTATCATACATATAATTAAAACTATTGGCTATCCAAAAAATTTCAGGGTTATCATTTTGTAAAGCATATAGAACCTTTTTGATTTGTCCGGAGCTAAGCTTGCAATCACTAATTGTAATGGGAGCTATTACGTAGTACCCGGCTGAGGAAACTGTTCCTAGAATTTTTTCACAACCGCTTTTTATTTTGTTATAGCAAAGTCTCTCTTCATAAGCCTCCAGCTCTTCAAAACCGTTGGTTATTGAAATTTTTGAAGTTAAATTATTTAGTGAAGTTAAATTATTGGAAAACTGATTTACAGTTTCATCTGCAACTATTTCTTTATTTAGTTCTTTTTCCATGATATTACTGCTAAGTGTAGGAAAATTAATTTTTTGATTTTCTTTACTTTGAATTCGGGAATTATACATAACTGCGGAAGATATTAGTAATCCGATAGCAATGACACTACAAATTATATAAAACTTTTTCATACTTTCCCCTCTTTCCAAACTAACATTTTATTTAAAAGAACAGATTTTTTTAAAGTCAATTTTATTAACCATCATTGCAACTGCAATACCTATTAATGTATCACATACACGCTGAATAACGTAAGTAAGTGCACTACTAGCATTTGCAGAGGACCTTGATAAAATTACTATAACAACCACACAACCTATAGAGACTGCCGGTTTTTTGTTTATCAAATTACAAAGATAAACAACTAGTAGTATACATAAAGGTAAAACACAAATTCTAATCCATTCATAGTAAGGTAAATTGCAGCATAACTCTAAAGCTATATATCCTATCGAACCGCCAATCATAGTCCCTATGAAGCGGTTTATGCCTGTATCAAGTGTTTGTTCGCACGTCTGCTCCATACATATTACTGAAGCTATGCACGCACAAAAAATATCTTCATGATTAAAAAACATAGAAATAAGGGCACAAATTGCTACAGCAATAGCAGTTTTAACTGCACGAAGACCAATCCTATACTCTCTGTTCAATTCCACAAACCTTCGGACAGATATGAATTTTCATTTTCAATCTGTCCTTTCCTGCCTTTCATATTGTAGCAGCTAATAGATTTTTCTGCTTACTTAATTTAAATTATATCATGAATTAATACGTAAGGAAATAATAAACCAATTAAACTTATGTATTATCATTCCAAGCTTCTGAAAACGGGTTGTATTTGTTTACCTTGGAGCGCTTGCTCTATAGCCTCAGGGACTAAATCGAAATGAGCTACCAGAGAATTAGGTTTGTTAATATAGTCATCTTGACTTAAAGGCACCATATATATATGCTTGGTATTCAATATTCTTGAAACATTTTTAAATGAAGCACCCAAAGCATCATTGCTAGCCAGTGCAATAACTAGCGGCTTTTTGACTCTTAAATGAGATTTTACAGCTAATGTTACAGGCGTATCACTTAT
>CAKUYF010000069.1 GCA_934702115.1 uncultured Eubacteriales bacterium
TTCAGATACTCCCATAGGACCATTCCATACAACAGTCCCTGCTCCCTTAATGGCTTCAGCAAAGGCTTTTTCAGTTTTAGGACCTATGTCTAATCCCATCCAACCTTCAGGGATTTTATCGAAATCTACTATTTTATTTTCTGAGTCAGGAGAGTATTCTTTGGCTACTCTGATATCAATTGGTAAAAGAAATTTAACTCCCTTTTCTTTAGCTTTTGCCATCATATCTTTAGCTAAATCTAATTTATCACTTTCACAAATTGAAGTACCTACAGAATATCCTAAAGCGTTTGCAAATGTATAAGACATACCTCCGCCAATAATTAAAACGTCAACTTTATCTAGAAGGCTGTTTACTACTCCTATCTTATCGGAGATTTTAGCTCCTCCTAAAATTGACACGAAAGGCCTTTTGGGATTTTTAAGAACCCTACCCATGCTGGAAAGTTCTTTCTCAATTAAAAATCCATATCCTGACGGTAAGTAACTGGCAATTCCGCAAGTTGAAGCATGAGCTCTATGGCAGGTTCCAAAAGCATCATTTACATAAACATCAGCTAATGAAGCTAATTCCTTTGAAAATTCCGGATCATTTACTTTTTCTCCGTCCGCAAACCTTATGTTTTCCAGCAAGCAAACCTCGCCTTGCTTCAACCCACTTACTATACGTTTAGTATCTTCTCCGCAGATATCCTTTGTTAATTTAATTTTTCTTCCCAATACTTCCGAAAGGTAATTAGCCACCGGTAACAGCGATAATTTCTCATTAAAACCTTCTTTTGGTCTTCCTAAATGAGAACAGAGTACTATTTTAGAACCGTTATCAATTAAATACTTAATTGTTTTTAAAGATTCGTCTATACGTCTCGTGTCAGTAATATTACCTTCTTTATCTAAAGGAACATTGAAATCACAACGTAAAAATACGGTTTTTCCCTTTACATTCATATCTCTGACACATCTTTTATTCAAATAATCCATCGGAACATCCTTTCAAAACAAAAATTTGATATCTATAAAATAAGATTATACATTATTATTTATATTCTTTCAAGTATTATTATAAACATTCAAATTTTTAATTTTCTTGATTTGAATCTAATAATTCCTTGGCATCCTTTAAGCATTCATTACAAATATTTTTCCCTTTGAAAACATTTATATCTTCCGCTCTCGAACAAAATACACATTGAGGTTCGTATTTCTTTAAAATTATCTTACCGCCGTCTACAAATATTTCCAAAGAATCTCTCGGATCTATATCCAGAGTTCTTCTAAGCTCCATTGGTAAAACTATTCTTCCTAACTCGTCGATTTTCCTTACAATTCCCGTGGATTTCACAATTATTACCTCACATTACTTATTAATTTTGACACGTCTATAAATATTAAAACTTATAAAATACTGCCATACTAAAATTTTACCATTTTTTTTATTTTTGTCAATATATGTATTATATTGTAATATTTTGTCGTATAATGTCCGAAAAAATATTTCACATTTTTTTAAATTTTAGGAATATATTTATCATTTTTTTACTAATAATTTAATATTAAAAAAGTTTCAAAATCTAGAGCTTTTTGAATAAAATACATCTGTAAGGAAATGAATTTTAATCTATGATGAATGTGATTTGGGGAATAATTCTAATTATAAGCATCGTATGCTCAATAATTACAGGTAAAGTTTCCGAGCTTTCTACCTCGGTTATGACAGGTACTTCGGATGCCATAAGCTTAATTATATCCATTTCAGGAATGATGGCACTTTGGACAGGATTAATGAAAATTGCCGAATCTGCCGGGCTAACTTCTCTACTCTCAAAGTTTTTTTCTCCGATTATAAAAATCATATTTCCAGATTTTTCTCCGGACAGTCCAGCAGCTCAATCCATATGTATGAACATAACTGCGAATCTTTTAGGACTGGGAAATGCCGCTACTCCTTTTGGAATAAATGCAATGAAGGAAATGCAAAAATTAAATTCTTCAGCTACCAGAGCTACAAATAGTATGGTAATGTTCGTTGTTATAAATACCGCTTCCCTTCAACTTTTCCCAACTTGTCTTTGCATTCTCAGACAAAAAAACGGTTCAGCAAATCCTTTAGATATTTTACCCGCTCTTTGGGCCGCTTCCATAGTTGCCTTAATAGTAGGAATTGTAGTAACAAAAATATTTGAAAAAGTAGGCAATAACAGAAATGGTTAACATAGGATTTTTTGTACTACCTCTCATTATAGGAATAATAGTCTTGGGAGGCTTTTTAAAAAAAATAAAAATATTTGATACCTTCCTCAAGGGAGCCTCCGAAGGACTTACTTCCACTTTATCTCTCGCACCTTCCTTGATTGGACTCATAGTGGCTGTAAGTATGCTTAAAAGCTCAGGAGCCTTAGATATGTTTACTTCTTTTATATCTCCTTTTTGTAAATTTATCGGAATTCCTTCAGAAGTTGTTCCTTTGGCACTCCTCAGACCTATTTCGGGAAGTGGATCAATAGCAATTCTTGATAACATTCTTAAAAATTACGGAGCGGATAGTTTCATAGGAAAATTAGCTTCTATAATCTCAGGGTCAACTGAAACTACTTTTTATACTCTTACAGTTTATTTTGGATCTATAGGTATAAAAGATTTTAGACATTCTATTCCCAGTGCTCTTCTAGCGGATTTTACCGCTTTTATTGCTTCAGTTATTGCATTAAATTATCTTTACAGTCTTAGGATTTAAAAAAATCCAATATAATGAATTAATATTTTCTAAAAAATAAATCTTTTTTATTGACATTTCCATAACGTTATGATAGCATTGTTAACATATTCAAGAAATTCAATATTTTCTTGAATAAAAATATTTTTAGAGAAAATCTTACAAGCTAGACACTAAAAAATTTTAGCTTGTAGCTTTTGCGTTTACATCTTAATTTATCACTTTTTGAATTAAACTAAATCAAAGGATAATAATATTTAAGAGTAGTTATTTTTTGTTTAGTGGTAAAATTTTAACAAAGTGATTTGGATGTTTTATTTTCAAAATTAAAAAAGGATTGTACAGTATGTAGGAGGTCTAATATGTTAAATGAAAATCTACCAAACGAAGTAAATGAAGAAACCGATTTAGACTTTGTAAGCGGAGGAGCAAAAATAGATAAAAATATTAGCAAAGAATTTGAACCTACTTTTAATACTCAACCTTGCAATTGCGGAATGTTTGAGCCTTCAATTTGTAAATCAAGCGTCCATATTTGTGATAATTGTAAATGGTCGCGTGCTCCGGAAGAAAACACTAATATGACTTACTGCCTTAAGCAGTCTTGTAAATCTTAAGTTAAAGTGCCCTAATGAAAAATCTTTTACAAAATTGATTTTCATGATAAAATAAATAAGTAAATAATGTTAATCAATTGTGAGGTAAAGATTTTAAGATGAGAATGAAAAAATTCTTTTGCACTTTTTTAGGCTTATCAATAATTAATATTGCAACTTTGGCTTCTAATGCTTTAGAGGCACAGTATTCTGTTGACGTACAAAATAATTCTATGGCTTGGACTAACGGACTAAATAATAATGTAAGAATTATAAATTGTGAAGAAGGTAAGAAATACTTCAAGGAATGTAAGAAAAAATTAAATTCACGTCTGGCAGTAAATAGAATAATAGATGAGTACTTTTGTGAATACATAAATAACCCCAATTCACCTGATAAAAATCGCCTGATCAAGTGTTTTCAAAATAGCAGTAACCTAAGCAAATTTGTAAACATGGGATTCATTTTAGATAAAAAGTCTAATCTTAACAAATATATTTCGCGTAAAGCAGATGCAAGTTTGTTAGGAATAAATTCAAGTGTTTATAAGCAGTTAAGTATAAATCTAAAAGACTTTATACTATACGCTTCAAGAGAATTAACTATACGTAATGCATCTATGGCTAAAGAAGGAGAAATTCAAAAAGGGTTGGCAGTTAAGCAATTAGCAACTTATGAATTAGCAAAGTACTTGGGTTTAGAATCAATAGTTGTAAAGTCTGAATATGTCAAGCTTATAACTCCACATGGAGAAAAATTCGGAGTGCTTTCTTCTAAAGCAGAAGGAAAAGAAGTTTCTGAAATTAAAACCAAAAACTTAAAAGTAACACCGTCTTTCCAAAAAGAATTAACGTGTTTGCAGCTTTTAGACACCCTTTCTAATGAAAAAGATCATGGTCCTCCAAACTGTTACATTAAAATGGATAAAAATAGCTTATTAGGAGTTATGGCATTTGATAATGAAGGAGGATTCGGTCTAAGTACCAATTTAAATAACGGATTATGTTGGGGAGCAGTCCCCTCAATAGTTAATTCTAAAACCAATAAAATAACATTGCCTCATTTAAGTAAAGAAGTAGCGGAAAAAATTCTGAAGTCTACAAATGAAGAAATAGAGAAAATTTTTAAAGATCTATTAACCAAAAAACAGATTAACAGTCTTCAGTCAAGATTTGCAGTACTGAAAAGTGCTATAGCAAATACAGCGAAAAAACAAAAAGACTTTTTATTACTTAATGATCAATGGACTCAAAATACAGTTTCTAAAGAACTGTCAAAAAAATTCGGAAATACATATTTAGTTCATTACTGTAAGTTCTTGCGAATTATAAAGTAAACAGGAGGTAAATATGAATCAAAATTTAAAAAATATCAAAAATAAAAGCTATGCCTCATTACTTTTAGGGCTTTTTATTGGAGGATTAGGCATTACTTCAGTAAAAGCTATAGATGAAAATAAAAATATTTACACTAATTCATCCGAAATTCAAAATAAAAAACTTAGTATAAAAGAAAAATGCGATTTGTTTGAACAAAAATCATATATAAAAGAAAATTAAAATTTAACTTATAACAAATATAACAATAAAAAAATAGATAAAAAAA
>CAKUYF010000070.1 GCA_934702115.1 uncultured Eubacteriales bacterium
TACTTAGATAATATTCACATATATACGGATTTTCATTGAAATCTTTATAAATATAATTTAGCAACTTTTCGAACAAGAAAATGAACTCAGTTTTATTGATTCCACCTTTAGAATCACAGTAATTACATAAATCTCTAAATGGCGAATTCACAACATTATCAACTAAATTCTTCATCGTCTCATTAAATGACTGCTTGCTAAATTTAATTGAATTAAAGTTAGCGTTATACCAAACATAATAATAAATTGAATCAATTATTTTAGTTGCATCATTAAATCCGATGATTTCTCTTGTTTGAGAAAGCATTAATGCATTTATATATATTAAATCTTCTTCAGTTAGAACTTTAGGCTTATAGATAAACTCGTCATCAGGAGCATATGGCAAAGGTCTTAAACTATTAGAATACCTATTTTGAGGAACATCAAATAATTCTTTGTTTTGAATAATAGCCGGCCATATATCTGGTTTTTCAAACCGAAATCTCTCTCCTCGATTAATTTCGGCTTGAGCGCCATAAAACAATCTAAAAAAAGGATTAACAGCAATCATACATCTTGTTGAACTTAAATTATAGATATTGTAATTTTCAAACATTACTCTGCAACTAGCCATCAAGTAACCATATTGGTATTTACCATTCTCTATTTGCCTTAATAAGTAGGACATCTTAGATATATCAATTCCGCCTGTTATCATATGAAAACCTTCATATTCACTGCACATACCACAATCGGTCAGTATATATTCCTTATCTTTTGGCGCATCCCAAAACGCTATATAAGATTCTAGAAAAGGCATTGCCCACGCTAACATTTCTCTTGTTGCTAAAGGATTGGATACTATGTCTCTTATATTTCTTGTTTTGGCAAATACTTTTAAAGTTCTTAAATAAAGCTCATTATCAGACAGATTTAAGTCCTTTGTTTTCTTCAAGAAAGAATATTCTTTATGTATACTAATATAAAAATCTGCGTTACTTTCAAAGTCTTTTAAAACTTTACAAAAATATGATTTGGATTGATTTCTAACACTACATATAAGCATATAACATTTTAATGTTTCTAATTCAGCTCTAGTAAGTACAACCTCTCCTTCAACTAATATTTTATTGTCAAGAATATTTGCCACTCTACTTTCAGTATTAGAATTAAATAATTTTTCTATCTCTTCATCGTATATGTCCTCTTTATAAAAAACTTTATGAGGTCTCTTACTTTCGTCAATCTTTCCTGTATGCACATCAAAAATACTAATTGCATTTGAAAACCTTTTAATAATGAATTGTGAAACATAATGATTTTTCATGAAATCCCCCTTATCTTTTCTTAGTATTTAAATTTCAAACTTTCTACAACTATATCTTTTAACATATAAATTATCTCATATTTACCATACTTTTTGTACTTTTCGTATGCATAATTATGGTTTGTTTCTCTTTTTTACCAAAAATCCGACGATTGGCGGAATATTTTTCCGACGATTGGCGGTTTTTCATTCCGATAGTTGGCGGAATTGCTCTTTTAAAAAGAAAAAAGATGACTTTAAATATTTCATTAAAATCATCTATAAGTCTTTATTCATTTCTTTCTTTAAATTTTTGTCCCCATTTTTTCATTACTTCAATAACAGGTTCTAAAGATCGTCCTAATTCTGTTAAAGAATACTCTACTTTAGGCGGTACAACTGGATAAACTTCTCGATGAATGATTCCATCATTTTCCATTTGACGTAGTTGTTGCGTTAACATTTTTTGCGTAACTGGCGCTAAAGACTTTTTCAGTTCACTAAATCTTTTCGTTCCTGTTAATAAATCTCGAATAATAAGAATCTTCCATTTATCCGAAATAAAATTTAAACAAGTTTGTACAGGACAAGCAGGTAAATTACGATCATCCATTTCGCTATTCCTCCTAAGTATCAAAATCAACTATAGTATATCATTAAACACTGTCGAACACAATTTAAATAACGTCTTGAATGTCCGCTTGAATTGCTATGGTTTGATTCTTTATTTCATCTGGAATATAAATGTAGCCTTTATCTACACAAATGTAAGTAGCGTTAGGATTTGCTAAAGTCATCCGCATAAAAGGATACTTTATCCATACAGGAGTAGAATATCCTACTCCAAGTTCTAGAAAGACGATTCTTTTATTTTTGTTTTCTTGAATAAAAGCTTCATATCTTCTTTTTGCTTTATACCAACCTTCATCTTGTACAAATAAATCATCACATCGTAAATTCGTTGTCATCGGCGCACCGCAAACAGGACATCTAGAAATTAAAGAAGAAGTTATTTTATGGTTTTCTGTATGGGCCATCATTTCTTTTATTATCTCTTCATTATCATAAGTTTTATTATGACAAGCTTTACTACATTGAAATAAGCCATAATCTCCTTGCATATAAAATAGTCTTTTCTTATCAAATCCTGCTTTTTGAAATTGATGATCAACATTCGTAGTAATTACAAAATAATTCTTATCTTTTACTAATTGAAACAAACGTTTATATAGTTCTTTTCCATTATCTACATAACGATTTAAGTAAATCATCTTAGCCCAATAAGCCCATTTTTCTTCTAAAGAAGTAAAGGAATGAAATCCTGCACTATACATATCATTATAACCATACAAATCATGCATATATTGAAAGTTTTTTAAAAATGTTTCTCCACCATATTCAAATCCAGCAGCGGAACTTAAGCCCGCTCCTGCTCCGATTACAATAGCGTCTACATTATTCAATAATTCTATTAATTTCTCTTTCATATACTTCATAGTCTCCTTTAGAAAATACATCAAAAACAACTTTTTGAATGGAAGTATTCGGATGATTAATAAAATATTCATTTACAGCTTGAAGCGCGACTTTACTTGCCTCTTCTATTGGATATCCATATAATCCTGTAGAAATAGAACAAAAAGCAATACTTGATAAGTGATAAGTTTCTGCTAAAGTTAAAGAAGATAGATAACAATGATATAAATCCTCTTCATCTTTCTTTGTTACTTCTTTTTTTATTTGTGGTCCTACTGTATGAATAATATAAGAAGAAGGTAAATTATAGCCTTTCGTAATTTTGGCTTTTCCGTTTTCTTCTTCTTTTCCTTGTTGTTCCATGATTTTCATCAAATCTCTTCTTACTTGTAATCCTGCATAAGAATGAATTGCGTTATCAATACAATGATGCAAAGGATGAAAGCAACCTAGTAAATAGCTATTTCCTGCATTCACAATCGCATCTACTTTTAAACAAGTAATATCACCTAAATATAAATAGATATTACCTTTTATCGGTTTTAAATCATGAATATCTACAATCACTTTATGACGATATTCTTCTTGAATAATTTCATCTTGCAATGAATAGAAATCTTCATCTAAATGATCAGGCATTGTTACATTCATTAAAGCACGAAAAGCGTCAAAGCCTTTTATTCTTGAAGGTAATTCAAATTGATTATATTCTTTTAAATATTGTATTCCTTGTTCTAGTTTAGTCATTTGACGCTTTCTCACTTTCTATACTTATTTAGACACTACACTGATTCTTTGTTTATTATGTAAATTATTCATTACTTCATCTACTAAGGCAAGCGCATAATCTTCATAAGATATTACACTTTCACCTTTAAAATTTAAGATTAAATCTTCTCCACCTAATTGGTATTCTCCTGTTTTTTCTCCTTCAAAAACAAAATTACAAGCTGGAGAAATATAAGTCCAATTTAAATCTTTACTTTCTTTTAAATATTTTAATCCTTTTCCATGTGCATTGGATAACGGTTTCCAATCATCAGGGAAATCTTTTCCCATATCAACTGTAATCGTTCTTTCTTTATTGACATATAAACTACCTGCTCCACCCACTACGACAAGTCTAGTATTTGTTCCAGTGAGTAAATCCGCTAAATGGATCATGGCTTTAGTGATATTAGGGATAGTTTCTTCTGTCCATCCTCCGACAGCGTCTACAACAACGTCAAAATGAGATACTTCTTCTTTTGTTAATTCTAAAGCATCTTTTTGTACATAATTATTTAAATGAAGTGAATTCTCTCCTTTTCCTAGTCCAGTAACTTCTAAGCCTCGACTTAAAGCAATTTTTGCCACTAATGAGCCAACTCTTCCATTTACGCCAACAATTAATAATTTCATTTTATTTTCCTCCTTGTGCAACTTTTAAGCACAACTTTATTGTACGCAAATGTATCAAATAAAAAAGTACGCACTTTAAAGTGGCATAGTTACTAAAAGGCTACTATGAAATTACTTAACATAAAAGTTAGAATTATTTATTTTGTTTAAATTTATTAAAGCATTGTTCCATTTATAATTAATCTATCCATTTGGCAATCTTAATCCTTTAAAAAGGATATAGTACACTAATCATTAAATAATAAGGCATTATTATCAACTAAAAAAGCTTACCTATTCTTTTAAAATCGCAATTATTAGAAATAATAGTTCTACTATAAAATCGCATTTTTCTATCTATATAAAAAATTTTTTTAATTTATTTTAGCATATAATCATCCAGATCTTTTACTAATTTAGTAAATTGCGGAGGCAATGACTTGGACTTATTTTCACATCCAGCATATCTTGCCATAACTGTTGTATTAAATGAAAAATAATCATTTTTATCATCAGGAGGAGAAATTATAACCATTCTATATTCGTTCTCATGTGACCACTCAAAAAATTTGACAAATAAGCATTTAATATAAAACAGAATTGTATCCATCAAGCCTAGTGCTTTTTTTATCCTATAGGACGGCCTTTTTGTCTATATGAAACCTTTCCAATAAAACATATTCCTGAGTAGCGTTCACTTAGTTCATTAAGTAATATATTC
>CAKUYF010000071.1 GCA_934702115.1 uncultured Eubacteriales bacterium
CCTATATCCTCATTACTTTTCATAATCGCCGCCGCATCTCCTGCATAGTACGGTGCAAGAACCGCTTCATGATTCCCCATTTTATTAAAAATTTGATCCATAACGTAAGCTTGAACCAGAGGCTTTTGAATAAGCAATTCCTTGGCGGCTTCCTTCCATTTTTCACTATCTTGAGTATTAATGGAATATCCCAGCTTTAATAAAGATATAGCAAAACTGTCTCTTGCATTGTCGAACATTAATATTTTATTTTTATACTTTTTATTCCAAAGTATTTCCCATCCAATATCTTCCTCTTTTTCGTCTACTTCCTTTTTGTTATAAAATATCCCTACCATTCCCCACATATATGGAACGGAATATTCATTCTTAGGATCAAAATTTAAACACTTGAAATCATCATTAATTAGATTAAAGTTAGGTATATTTGAAAAATCTAGCTTCTCCAACATATCATTTTCTATAAGCTTAGAAACCATATAATCAGAAGGAATTATAACATCATAGTCCGTTCCTCCTCCGGAAATTTTAGCAAACAATTCTTCATTATTTTGAAAAGTTTTATAATTGACTTTTATCCCTGTTTCTTTAGTAAATTCTTTGTTAACATCAATACTTCCATCAGAACCGTTAGAGATAAATTCTCCCCAACTGTAAACATTTATGCAGTCTTTAGAATTTTCATATTTATATTCACAGCCTGTAATAAACAGTGCTATCACGCTTAATAAAACAATAAAGCAAAACCTTTTTTTCAATATTCCTCTCCCCTCTGAAAATAATTATAAATTATTAGTATTAAGCAGTTTATCTTTTCCTCCTCTTAAGTTTATAATCACAAGTAAAACAAAAACAAATATAAAGAGCAAAGCTGAAAGAGCGTTTATCTCCGGACTTACCATTTTTCGAGTCATAGAATAAATCGTTATAGGTAAAGTTTGAGTAGTCCCACCTGTAAAATAGCTTATAACAAAATCATCTATCGACATTGTGAAAGACATAATAAAACCCGTAACTATCCCGGAGGTTATTTGAGGTAAAACAACTTTAAAAAAAGCCCTGAACGGACTACATCCAAGATCCTGTGCCGCTTCGTAGATATTTGAATCCATTTGCCTAAGCTTTGGCATAACCGATAAAATCACATATGGCAAACAAAAAGTTGTATGTGCACTCATTAGAGTTAAAAGTCCGGGTTTAAAAAAACCTAAGCTATTATATAAAAAAACAAACATTAACATTAATGATACTCCCGTAACAATTTCGGGATTTATCATAGGAATATTTGTTATGTTCATTATAAGCTTTCTTGTGAATCGTTTACTTTTTGTTATCCCCAATGCCGCTACAGTTCCAAGTAAAGTAGCAACTGCAGAAGAAACTACCCCTACTGTTAAGGTATTATAAAACGCTCCAAGTATCTCTTGATTTTCAAAAAGTCGTTGATACCATTTAAAGGTAAAACCTGCCCAAATTACTCTGCTTTTTGAGTCATTAAACGAAAAAGCCATAAGTACAAAAATAGGTAAATATAAAAATAAAAATATAAGAGACATATATATTCTATTAAATACTTTCAGAACATTTTCCTCCTTATAAAAAAATACCTTCCTCACTGCCATTATCCAGAGAATTCATTATTCCCATGCACATCATGATGATTATCATCAAAATTAGTGATATACATGACCCTAAATAAGGATTATAAGTATTACCTAGAAACTGCATCTCTATGAGATCTCCTATTACTAAAATAGAACCTCCTCCAAGCATTTTAGATATTATAAAAGTACTCACAGACGGTACGAAAACCATTGTAACACCTGAAACTATTCCAGGTATACTAAGCGGGAAAATTACTTTAGTAAATACTTTCAATTTATCAGCCCCCAAATCTTGAGCCGCTTCTATAACTTTCTTATCTATCTTTGTAAGTACTGTATAAATAGGTAAAATCATGTAAGGAAGAAAATTATAAACCATCCCTAACATTACTGCTCCGGGTGTATTTATCATATTTAGCTTCTGAATTCCCAGAAAATCAAGTAGTCTGTTTATAAGTCCGTTATATTCCAGAAGAGTCATCCATGCATATGTCCTTAGTAAAAAGCTTGTCCACATTGGGATCATAAGAAGCATAATGAAAATACTTTGGTATTTATTTTTAAATTTAGAAATAAAATATGCCGCTGGATATCCTATTATTAAACAGATAACTGTCGATGCCGCACCCAAAGAAATAGATCTTAAAAAAACAGCAGAATATTTTCCCGCTTCTAGGATATTTTCAAACGTGAAATTCCCTGACGAATTTGTAAATGAAAAAAATACAACTAACATCATAGGCACTATTACAAATATTGCCATCCATAGTATGTAAGGAAAAAGACTTAATCTGATTTTCATCTTTTACACCTCCTAAATTTTAAGCTTTAAATTACTAATGATGTTGTTCTTCATAAAATTCGTCACTAAACGCACTATAATCCCCTACTTCTGAAGAATAAGAGGATGTTTTCATAATATGTATGGCATCAGGACGGATTATCAATCCTATTCTGTTACCTTCTTCTTGATTTTCGGTGGTTTGAATCATCCATTTAAATCCTTCTACGTCTACTATAATTTCATTATGCACGCCTTTAAACGTAACTGACGTAATAACGCCCGAAATATCTCCTACTTCAGGAGATACTACTTTTATATCCTCGGGACGTATGACAACATCTACACAGCTCATTTTTTCAAAGCCTTTATCTAAGCATTTAAACTCTTTACCATAAAATTTTACTTTATAATCTTCAATCATAATTCCAGGAACTATATTGCTTTCTCCTATAAAATCAGCTACAAAGGCATTTTTAGGCTCATTATAAATATCCTTTGGAGAACCTATCTGTTGTATGGAACCTTTATCCATTACCACTACTGTATCTGACATTGATAATGCTTCTTCTTGATCATGAGTCACTAAAATAAAAGTTATTCCTGTTTTTTGGTGAATACTTTTAAGCTCCGATTGCATATCTTTTCTCAATTTTAAATCAAGTGCCCCTAACGGTTCATCCAGTAATAACACTTTAGGATTATTCGCTAAAGCTCGTGCAATAGCAACCCTTTGCTGTTGACCTCCGGAAAGAGAGTTTACATCTCTATCAATGTAAGCGGCTAAATTAACCATTTTAAGCATTTCAATCACTTTAGTCTTTATTTCAAACTCTGACTTCTTTTGAATCCTAAGCCCAAACGCTACATTCTCATATACATTTAAATGAGGAAATAAAGCGTATTTTTGAAATATTGTATTTACTTCTCTTTTATGGGCAGGAACATCATTAATTCTTTTATCTCTGAAGAAAACATTACCTTTTTCTGGAGATAAAAATCCTGCAATTATTCTTAGAGTAGTTGTCTTACCGCACCCCGAAGGTCCAAGCAAGGTAACAAATTCTCCTTCTTTTATATCTAGGCTAAGCTTTTTAAGAATTATTTCACCGTTAAATGATACTTGAATTTTATCTAGTTTTATTATTGATGGTTTCATATTTAAAGAAGCACAGTTTAAGATCGGTTACTGTGCTTGTCTCACCACCTTTCACTTAAAAGTAAATTTTGTTCCCAATGGAGTATCCTCCAAGACTACATTTAATGAATTAAGCTCATCTCTTATTTCATCGGCAAGCTTCCAATTTTTTTCTTTCCTTGCCAATTCTCTTTTTTTGATTAAATTTTCTATTTCTTGCTTTGTAATACTATGTTCATCTTTGGAATCTTCGTACAGTAATCCTAAAATACCTGTAAGCTTATCAAAAAGCTCTTGAATCCTTTTAACTTCATTCTTGTAAATTTTAGACTTGGATAATACATTACTGTTTACATCTTTTAAAAATTCAAAAATCACAGAAAGTGCATCCGCAGTATTAAGATCGTCATCAAGAGCTTCCATAAATTTTTCTTCATAAGCTTTTAAATTTAAATTATGTTCTAATAAATCATTATCTGAACTGTCTAAAGAATTTTCTAAAGCAAATTTTAAATTATCCTTGAATGTGTAAAGCCTATCTAGCGCACTTTTACACTGCACTATTACATCTTCACTATAATTTATAGGGCTTCTATAATGAGAAGAAATCATCAAATACCTTATGGGCTCATATCCGTACTTTTCCGCTATCTCCCTTACAGTAAAAAAATTATTAAGCGATTTAGACATCTTTTTACTATCCACATTTATATATCCGTTATGAATCCAATAATTAGCAAATTTAGTTCCGGTAAAACATTCACTTTGAGCAATTTCATTCTCATGATGAGGGAAAATAAGATCTTGACCTCCGCAGTGAATATCTATTGTTTTACCCAAGTACTTCTGCACCATAGCCGAGCACTCTATATGCCACCCAGGCCTTCCTTTACTCCACGGACTTTCCCAAAAAGGTTCTCCGGGCTTTGCTGATTTCCATAAAGCAAAATCAAGTGGATCATTTTTTGCTTCGTCTATATGGATACGTGCACCTGATTGCAATTCATCAATTGTTTGATTAGATAGCTTACCGTAATTCTTAAACTTTCGTGTTTTAAAATACACATCTCCGTTAGCCACTTTATATGCAAAGCCTTTATCTATAAGGCCACTTATTATTTTTATAATCTCATTAATATTTTCAGTAGCTTTAGGATGATATGTTGCTTTTTTAATATTTAACCCTATTGCATCTTTTTTGTATTCTTCTATATATTTTTCAGAAATAGCGGAAAAATCACTTTTATTACTTATCGCTTTCTTTATTATCTTGTCATCCACATCAGTAAAATTCTGAACATAAGTTACTTTATAGCCTTTGTAC
>CAKUYF010000072.1 GCA_934702115.1 uncultured Eubacteriales bacterium
CACCGAAAAAGCCAGTGTTTAAGCCAAATTTGAGTTTTGTACACATAGGATTATTTCCTTAAAAGTCCAGTTTGCCACCAATTTTGACACCAATAATTGGTGGCAATTTCATTTTATCTGTAATTTTAAAAGATATAAGCTACTTTTTCCATACCTATTTTTTTATATTCTTCAATTGCATGACAGTATCTATTTACAGTAGTTGAAGTTTGAGCGTGACCTAAAATTGCCGAGAGAGTATTTATATCCATTACATTTTCAATTGCTCTAGTTGCAAATGTATGCCTGAGAGTATGAAAGTCAGCATTTTGAATATTGGCATCTTGGAGGATCTCCAAATATTTATCATAGAATCTTCTAGGCTCGTGTTCTTTAAATACGGAATTTTCAAATACAAAATCTGTTTCTTCATGAGTTATGTTATTTTGCTTTTTGAGATGTATTTGAGATTCCCTATATTTTTTAAAATCATCTAGAAGCTGGGCATTATTGGAATATTCCTTTTTGAGCCATTAGTTTTTGTATCACTTAACTTCCTTACTGTCTTTTTATCTCCTCCGTCTAAATTTATTTCCCTTCTAAGAGAATGACGTACATGTATAGTTGGATTTTCTGTGAATAAATCCACATCACACCATCTAAGCCCCAAAATTTCTCCTTTACGCATACCGGTACACATTGAAAGAATTATTGCAAAGGCAGAAGGTCATTCTTTTTGCCACTTTTCTGCTGTTTTATGAAGTCTATATTGTTCTTCTCTAGTTAATGTTCTAACATCAGGTCTATTTAAATTCCCCATTTTAACTCCTTTTATTGGGTCAGATAAGATGTATCCATCAATTTTAGCTTGATTAAGTGCTGCTCGTATAACTCTTCTTATGGCATCTATGGTTCTACCACTCAAAGTCTTAGTTTTATCATTGTTGCTTGGGCATTTCTTTTTTAGATTAAAAAGTTCTTGAAGTTTTTCAGTACTTAAGTTACACATTTTACACTCTCCGAGTATAGGTTTGATATGTACCCTAACAAACATTTCATACCATGAATATGTAGATGCTCTTACAGACGTTTTACAGTACTTTTCAAGACATATGTCAAGCCATTGACCTAAGGTAACTTTACTTTTTTCTATATAATGTCATGACAACAATATGTTCGGGAATATCAAGTAAATCTGCACCTTTTTGAATTAAATCATCAAGAGAGGCATAGCAATGACCTTCGCTTGCAAATTGATTTAAAATATGAAAAATACCACTTCTGCACCTACTATATGATTCATTAGATATTCCTAATTTTTGAGCAATTAAATCGGCGGTTTTAAATCCAACACCATAAACATCGTCAACTATTCCATACGGATTTTCCTTTAATTTTGTAACACTTTCTTCCCCATAGACTTTATATATTTTATGTGCTATGGAAGTTGAAACATTGCACTCACTCAAAAATATCATCAAGTCTTTAATGTTTTTATGTTTTCGCCAAGATTCTTTTATTGAATGAACCCTTTTAACACCTATATTAGGAATATCAAGAAGTCTCATGGGATCATTTTCGATTATGTTTATCGTATTTTTCCCGAACTTTTCTACGATTTGTTTTGCAAATTTGGGTCCGATTCCTTCAATTAAACCACTACCCAAATACTTTTCAATTCCGTAAATACTTGCCGGTAGACTTTCTTTGTATTCTTTTACATTGAATTGTTTACCGAATTTTTTGTCTACCACAAAACTTCCTTTTGCTTCAATTACTGTACCAACATTTATTTCTAGGAATTTTCCTGTTAGTGTTAAAAGCTCTGAAAGTCCTTTTACTCTTACTTTTATTACTCCGTATCCACTTTCTTGGTTATAGTACGTTATTCTTTCAACTACTCCAGTTATATTTTCCATGTCACTCACCAATACTGTACAATTTTTACTTTATAATTATATCATGATGAGAAGTGTCATAGATAATTTAGCAAAGAGAATAATCACTTACGATAGTTTACATTGTGTAGCTATTCCATTTTTTATTTTAAACTAGTTTAGGTATGATTTTTTTAATGCTTAATTCCGCCTTTTCCTGCTTCTAATTCTTTGAAGATTTTTATATCTTCCTCTGAAAACAAATTTATATCTTTATTTTGGACAATTTCAGCAGTTTCAGAGTTTAATTTTGTATAGCCTTTTTCTCCAATTGTATAAATAATTAAATTTGATGGCGATAATGTATAACGATCAATTCTATCTATTTCTTTATTTTTATCCCTGTCAAATAAAATCCAACTTACTTCATTTTTGGGTCCATTTTTCCATACTTCAAATTCTTTTCTTTTTCCAAAAGAAGCAATTGTGTGACGGTCATCCTGATATATCATTTTACCATCTTTGTCGTACATAGGCTCAGTGTGTATAGCGTCAACTATTTTTGCCAAAATCATAGAAAAAAATTTAGGTAATGCCATAATGGACACAATTCCTCCTATAATCAGTAAAATTATGCTTAAAATTTTAATAATACTTTTATTAAAAATTTTCATTTATAATTCCTCAAAAATATTTGTAAATTCAACTTCAGTCACAAACTCTGTCATCATGCCGTTCCTTTGCATATCTTCGCTTAAATTATCTGTAAAATTGTGTTTATTTTCTTAGATTTAATCAAAGGTTTTAAAAATTTCCTGATCTTTTTCAGAAAAATCATTAATATTTTTACTCTGAATAATTTCACCTGTTTCGTAATTTAATTTAGTGTATCCTTTTTTGTTTCCTATTACGTACAAACATGGGGATATTTCTTTGTATTTCTCGATATCCCTTTCCAATGATTTATCATTATCTCTATCATACAAACTCAATCTAGCCTTTTTGAATGTTGTTTGTTCATTTTTATCGAGTGAAAATCTTAAGATTGCAAATTCTTTTCTAGCTCCGAATGATCTTATTGTTTTACGACCATCAGAATATACTTTTTGAGTAATACTTTGACTTGGCTGATTTTTTTCTTCAAATTTTTCATGCATCACTACAATTCCCATACCAACAAAAATAAAAGCAACTAAAATGATTGGTAACGATAATAAAATCCAAGTTGAAATTTCTAAAAACTTAAAAATTTTCCCCATTAAATTTACTCCTTTTGCCATATATATTCATATTCTGTGTATGTATCGTACTCTGTCATCATGCCATTTCTTTGCATAGCTTCCCCTAAATTATTTGCTAAATCTGCAAATGCCAAACTGTTTCTAAATGTTGTAAAATCATACTTATCCCATGATATAACTTTTATTTTCCATGTGTTATCTCCAAGATTATTTCCAATTATTCGCATGTTTACATTTTGTACTGCATAATATAAATCTTCATCTGTATCTTTTTCAAACCCAAAATCATCGTCCCCAGTATCAAAATCTTCTCCTAGCTCGGTAAGTTCTAAAATTTTATTTTGCAACTTTTTAGAGTTTTTCATAGCTTCAATAATTAATTCAGTTGCTTTTTTGGACATTCCTGTCCCTTCACCATACATACCCAGGCGAAACATTTCTTGAGCAAGCGGTAATTTTTTTATATTCCCTAAATAAAAGTTTCCTGTATTCCAAATTGCAGATCTTACAAAATTATAAAATGGAGGAATTAACTTTTCTGTAGGGCCAATATGAGCCAAGAGTTCAAAAGCAACATTAGAAGCTATAACAATTTGTTCCCATGTGCTTCCGTTTTTCTCTTCATAAACTTTTGGAATCATTGTACATCCGCAATTAGGATGAAAGGGCGGGGCAGTTTCACCTATTTCCAAGTCGGCTATGTTAAAATTTTCTCCAGCCATTTTATTACACTTTTCGCAGGTATTGGGGTTACCAGATAAGATAATTTGATAGCGTTCGACTCTTTGTACTTTAAATGCAATTTTCTGTGCTGTTGTTTGAGCATGCAAAATAGAGTTTCGTGTTATAGATTCTATTTTATCTTTGACTTTTTCAAAAGTTTCTTTTATGTCATTGAAAAAATCGTCTAATATATTTTTTTGTATGAAGCTTTTTTCTTCTAAATATGAATCATCAAATGAAGAATTTATATTTTCAAAAACCCATATTTTAAAGCTTTTGATCCATGAATCTATTGTACCATACAGTTCATCCTCTATCAAATTATTAGCAGACGATTCAGGCTTAGTTCCTAATATATCAGGCCATTCTTGAGTCAGAATTTCATAAGTTTTGTCATATGTTTTTTGAGTGATTTTGCGTATAGACCGGGATACTTCACCAGTCATGGTTTCTGCTATTGATTCAATTTCAATTTCAAGCAGGTCTTTATTCATTGAATAAGAACTATTTTGAATTTTTAAAACTTCCACGTCTTCTTTTGCCCGGTCAATAGCACTGTATATTTTTAAAATTTCGTTTTTAGTTTCATCGTATATTAGTTTGTAAATTCTAAACTGTGTTTGTAGCAGTCTCTCACGTTGAGTTAAATGCATCATTTGAGGAGTTTCATTTTCTTTAGTAATGTGACCTTGTTTTACAAGTATTTCACAGTTGTCGGGTAGACTGTATTTTTTCTCAGGTACTGTTCATAGCTGTTTTTGAAGTTTTTATTATCCATATTTTTATCTCCTTAAAAATTACTTTATATTAGTAACCTATTAGAGATAAAAAATTGCCCTATCTTATGCAAAAATAGGACATGAAATTTTTATGATTTAATATTTTGGAATATAAATGATTGATTTTATTATTCTTGATTGAATATATCTATGTATTTTTGGTATACGAATACTTTATCTTTCTTTTTGTTGTCTAGGTTCTTGAGAATATCTTCGTTGATAAGTTTATTAAG
>CAKUYF010000073.1 GCA_934702115.1 uncultured Eubacteriales bacterium
AGGTCGCAGATGTAAGCACAGTAATGTGTTCAGTTGAGCGATACTAATTGCCCGAGGGCTTGAACTGCATCCTTGCAGGTTCAAGACGCGTGATTACTTGAGTCTCGTTCTTTATTCGGTTTTTCAATGAATATTTCACTAATTCATTACATACCTTAAATACGCACCTCTAGCTCAGTTGGTAGAGCAACTGACTCTTAATCAGTGGGTCCAGGGTTCGAGTCCCTGGAGGTGCACCATTTACATTCCTCCTTAGCTCAGTTGGCAGAGCGCGTGACTGTTAATCACGATGTCGTTGGTTCAAGCCCAACAGGGGGAGCCAAGATGAAAAGTCGACATTTTTGCAGAAATAGCAAATGTCGGCTTTTTTGTCGTCTAAAAATGTGTTATAATGTTATTGTGAGAGAAGTTTTAGCTTATTTAAGGAGGTGGAGATTTGAACTATACTAAATTTATCAGAGAGTATTGCAAGAACAATAGCGGCGCAATTTTTGATGTGTCAAAGTTAAAAGATACGGAATTTGCAGAAGTACCGTATAAAACTTTGTTAAAGATATTAAATAGGCTTGAGGAAGAAGGTTTACTTAAGCCTGTTTCTAAAGGTGTATATTTTATAGGCGAAAAGCCGGTGGACGAAGAGTTGGTTTTCGATGAATATATAGACGATGGTAAGGGAATGTTTGTCGGATATCAATTATTCAATGACGTGGGGATAACCAATTACGTTGATTGTAAAACAGAAATTTATACGAATAACATAAAGTCAAAGCAAAAGAGTGTAGGTCAGTATCTTCTAAAAAGAGTCGAGTTAGAGTTTGCTGGCGATATCGTAGATTTAATTGCATTATTAGAGATAATAGACGTTGGGTATTCTATGAAAGGCTGTGATTTTATGGCTTATAAGAAAACGGTGGACATGCTGTTGCAATCATATTCGGATAGTAGCTTTGAGAAAATTGTAAAAGCAATACATTACAAGTATTCTACTATAAAACAATTAAGTGAGTTGTTAGAGGCAAATAGTATGACAACAGCTGCGTTGATATTTTTGAAAGCACATATAAAAATTTAATAAGATAACGATCAAACGATAATGAAGAAGTCTGAAACATCTGTTTCGGACTTCTTGCTATGTATTGTTCAAACGGCTTGAAAAATATGACGAAATATGGTATAATTTATCCGTAAGACCGTGCTATATGAGGTGCTGAAAAATGAATAAACCGCGATATATTGACTGGTTGGTTGAAGAAAAAGGACTTGTGGTTCAAGGCGGACATGAGGTGCGTAGTTATAGGATTGATTACACTGATGACTCTTCTGTAATTGACGATTGGGCTCTGCATATAAGAAGGAATTATATCAAAGATGAAGATTTAAACGAAAGTGCCCAATTGAACGGATTGACAGTAGAACAATATCTTAAAATGTATATTATACCACAAAAAGATGAACCTTTGGGTGCAACTGCAAGGTCTGGTGATATTGCGGAGATAGTGGTTTCCGATTTGTTGGAATTTATTATGGGCTATACAGTTCCACGCTATAAACAGATGAATCGTTCTGGTAAAAATAATTCTGAGCATGGGACGGACGTTATTGGTTACAAATTTTATAAACCGGATAAAACACCTAATGAGAGAGATGAACTTATTGCAACTGAAGTTAAAGCAAAGTTAACTTCTGAAGATTATGACTCGTTGGCAAGTGCTATTGAACATTCTGGAAAAGATGAGGATCGATTAGCAAGGACTATAGATTATTGTAGAAAAAAGCTGAGATATCAAAATGACTCAAAATATAGTGAAGAGGTTACAAGATTTTTAATAAAGCCAGAAAACAATTATAAAATCATATACTGCGCAGCGGGGATTAGCAGCAGAATTGCTATTGATAAAGGTATTACGTTAAGCATAGATGGAGAAGAATTAAAGATTAGCGATGGCCAAGCAATATTTTTTATTCATGGAAAGAAACTGATGGACTTAGTTCACAAGGTGTATGAGAGGTGCATACAATGATATTCGCAGAAAAGTCACAATTGCTACTTAAATATCAAAAAGCCAAGGCTAAACTAGTTGAGTTTGATGTGGCAAAGGAGGATTATCCGCATTTTCCGTTAAACTCTAATGATTTATCTTTTTCCTCTACATACATTTTGTCACGATATGCCGAGAGTGTTATCGAAAATGATTATAATACTAAAAGTGAACTCGGAGTATACGTTCGTAAAGTTGCGCAATACTTTGATGCGGCTGTGGGATCGAAAGATAGGGATAAATATGATGTAGATTTTTTGCTTTCTGGTGCAACAGCCTATTTCTTTTCAAATAATTTTGGAAGTTCTAAAGTCCTTTTGCGCAAGGCTTTTCAAAAAGTTGATACAAAACAAAATACCACCAAAGCATTTTTAACGAGGTTACTGGCATTTTTATTTGACAATTATCCAATGGAATACATGAGAAATGAAGACGAATGTTCGATGTTGAACAATGCGATAAAAGTGTATTTTGAAACAGGAGAGAATCGCCAAAATATAAAAATGCTTTCTGAAAATTATCGGAAAGAGGTATACAATAAAGATGATATTGACGAAGTCTTTTGGGGCGATTTGTTTTTAGCTATTTTGTTTTTGTCAATCGAGCAATCTGCGTGGAAGCTACTGCCTGATTATACTGAACTGCCGAGTGAAAAGTGGCGTGACTATTTGCGAGGTAAGAATGGGGTAAGGATGCTATGGTCTGCACAGCAACTTATAGGCAATTTTGATATATTGCGTGGAATGAATGGGATTGTTCAACTTCCAACAGGCGTGGGGAAAACAAAGAGTATTGAATTGATTATTCGTTCAGCATTCATTGAGCAACGGGCATCAATTGTTGTAATAGTTGCTCCTCTTAGAGCGCTTTGCAATGAAATTACAATGGATATGATAAAAGCCTTTGGCGGGGAAGTTAAGATAAATCAATTTTCAGATGTATTGCAAGAAGATGTAGTGCTTTTCGATGATTCCTTAGGTAAACAGATAGTTGTATGTACGCCTGAAAAACTTAGTTATGTTGTCCACCACCAAAAAGACATTATTGATATGGTTGATCTTTTTGTGTTCGATGAGGCGCATATGTTTGATGATGGCGTTCGTGGGGCTGTTTATGAACTTTTGATGACGCACATTCGTAGCGTTACACGCGAAAACCAGCAGATTGTTCTTATGTCTGCGGTTTTGTCGAATGCAGAGAAAATTAAAGAATGGCTTTTTGGACAAGCTGGCGTTTTGGCAACAGATTCACAAATATCATCTACGCCTAAATCGATTGCTTTTGTTTCTGATAGCAGTGATATGTTTTATTTTTCTGACAATCCGTCTAAATACGACTATTACATTCCAAGAATAATAAAGAAGGAAAAATTAAAGAAAAAGGTAAAAGAACATAAAGATAGATTTTTTCCGGAAAATTCAGCTATTGATATTGCAATATTCAACACATTAAAACTTTGTAGGAACGGTGGTGTTGCAATTTATGTGGGAAGGCAATCGTCAATTATCACTGTTATGAAAAGAATCATAGAGTTGAATTTGAGAGAATTTGATTTAAGTCCATTTCTTGCGGATGTAAATTCAGTACAGTTGGAAAAGTTGAGCAACCTTTTTTCCGAATATTATGGAGCTGAAAATATATATACGAAGTGCAGTAGGTTTGGTGTTGTGGCTCACTCTTCTAATATTCCCAATGGATTAAAATTGGCGGTTGAATATGCACTAAAGCAAAAACATATCCAAATTGTAGTTTGTACATCTACGTTGGCTCAAGGTGTGAATATTCCCATTAGGTATCTTATTGTTACGACATTGCGAGCAGATAGAGAATTTATGAAAATTCGAAATTTTCAAAATTTGATAGGTCGAACAGCTCGATCTGGAATCTTTACTGAAGGAAGTATTATAATAACCGATCCAAAGATTTATGATGAAAGGGAAAGAGGACGAGGATATTATAATTGGAAAATGTGTTCAGATATGTTTAATTCGAACGCATCAGAACCGTGTAGCAGTTCAATCCTCAAACTTGTTCAAAAAATCCAAGTCGATTACGATATCCCTGTTTCGGCAGAGAAGTTTGTAAAGTATTATATCGAGCACATTGAAGAGGAAGATGTTATTGATACGTTGACACAAAGATTGGTAGCAGCTTTCTTAAAACAGTATCCTGAGAGGAAAAAGCATAATATATATGAGGAATTGGGACTTAGAAAAAATACGTTAGAAGCAATAGAAAGTTATCTTTTCCTTGCACTTGAAAAAGTAGAAGAATGCGAAAGATTTGACGTTGCAAAAACAGTATGTAGGGATACACTGGCATATTCTTTAGCAAGCGAGCAAGAAAAAAATATGTTAGAAAAAGTTTTTGATGCAATTGTTAAAAAGATTAATCACTTGATTGGGGCAGATGTAAGTCGATATGCATTTTCTATGTCCGGAGTTGAGTTGTCTAAAAAAATTTCAGGGTGGCTTTCAGTGACAGACATAACGGCAATGTTGAAAACAGAAGAAGCCTGTTTAACGGAAATAATTAAATTTTACAAGGAAACATATAATCCGGGTAAATATCAGGAACAATTTGATTACCTGTGTAGGCTTTGGATCGATGGAGTTTTACCTAAAAAGATGTCGGATTTGACCGGAATTCAAGTTTTTGATATTGACGATATATGTAATAAAAAAATCTCTTATGAACTAAATTTTTTAATCGGGAACATATGTGACATGTTGGAT
>CAKUYF010000074.1 GCA_934702115.1 uncultured Eubacteriales bacterium
CACCACTATACATTCGATAATCTGTCGGACGAGCTTATCGTCATATTCCATGTGTTATTTAATTAAACAAACTGGAATTTTTATAATTGCAAATCTTCAAAGTGCCGTTTTTTGTCAATGACAATTTTATATCCGTCGGACAGTACTTTATAAGTTCCACTATCTAAAGGTGTTGAAATTCATGACGGTTCTACAATACCAAATTCAACTTCTTTCCCGTCATTGTACCACGCACGAATAGAAGTACAAGCACCATTCCATTTGTTGTTTATAAACCTACCCAAAGGCTTGCGTGAAATCTTGTTTCGTAAGCACATCTGATTTATTTGATGTGATGATAACAATATCTAAATCCGAATTTTCTTTATTTGTTCCCCTTGCATAAGAACCTACAATAAGAACACTCTCAATATGTGAAATTCTCTCTGCATATCCTTTGAGGTCATTAAAAAATTTTAAACATAATATTAACACTCCTATAAATTCCGATTCGTATAACTCTAAAACTGGAAGTTGTCCTACAAATTAATATCTATATTATAATCATAATCTATCAGAATATAGTTAATTGCATTCTTTTGTGCGAGTGCTAAAGTGTGTGCATTTTCTTCCAACACACTTTCCAAAGTGCAGTCCTCATCATTCATTCGGTTTTCGATAACACTTGCATATCGCTTTATATCGTTAAAATGCACCCGTATATATTTCTCACTCATAACAAGACAGAAGAATTTCATATTCTTAAGATAATCGTTAGCAAAATCTTTTTTCCAATCAAACGGAATATAACAACCTTCAATAATGAGATTTTGCCTGTTTTCAATTGCAGTTTTTATTATTTCTCGAACAATAGGCCATAGGTATTCTGTCAGTTCGACATCATCACTCATTGGTGTAAGTTCCGTATTTCCACTGCGTATTAGTCCCATTTTCAAATGGTCTATTGATAAATAAGGGTATTTATATTTTTCGAGAAGCTTTTGTGCCAACAGGGTTTTACCAGTATGAGAAGCACCAGTAATCAACACAATCATAATTCTTTCTCCATCAGACAATTTGTAAGGGGAACGCCACTTCTAACAACTTGCTGTTCTGTTATTGCGACGTACCCCCTTTTCTCAAAGAAAGATAGTGCAGTGATGGAAGCATGAGTTAAAATTCGTTTTCTGTGCACTGAGCATTCCAACTTATCGCAAATTGCAGACGCAATTCCTTCTCGCTGATGGTCTTTATGAACAAACAACCTATCCAAATAACCAGTGTTGTCCATATCTCCAAAGCCGACGATTTCGTCACCTTCTATTGCGACTATAGTTTTATGCTCTCGAAAAGACTTGTCCCATTCTTGCAAATCTACTTTACCTGTTGCCCAGGCATTTAACTGTTCTTCTGTATAATCCTTTGCATTCATGTTGTGAACGGTTCGGTAAAACAATTCTGCCAACTGCTCACAGTCAGAAGTTTTGTATCCTCAGACATCTATTTTGTCTACACATTATGGTCCGCCCGGAGGGATTCGAACCCCCGACCTTCAGAATCGGAATCTGCTGCGATATCCAGCTTCGCTACGAGCGGATAAAATACATTTTTATTAATTATATAATAATAGCTAACTTTTTTCAAGTATATAAGGATTAAAATAGTAATAAGAATAATTATTTTACTTTTATACATAGTGGTATTAAAACTTTAATAAATATATGATATAATTTTCTATAGCTTTTATCAAATTAAAATTTAATTTTATGTGAAGGAAAAGTGAAAAAATGAGTACTAATTTAAGTGCAAAAAAAAACAAAAAAGTTAGTCAGTCATTTGCTACCGGTGCGTTTATAATGGCCATTGGTATGTTAATAGTTAAGATTGCCGGTGCTGCATTTAAAGTTCCTCTTGCTTATATTTTAGGTGGGCTGGGTTCAGGGTATTTCAGTGCTGCCTATACCATGTACAGTCCAATTCACGCTTTAGCGACAGCCGGTTTACCTATTGCGGTTTCAAGAATGGTTTCAAGTGATATGACGCAAGGAAGGTATAATGATGTCCGGCGGATGCATAAAGTTTCTGTTCCTCTTTTTGTGATGACTGGTTTAATAGGTTCCAGTCTTATGTTTATAGCGGCCTTTCCTTATGTAAGGTTTACAAATGCTCCCGGATCGCTTTATTCTCTTATTGCCTTAGCTCCGACAGTATTTTTTTCTTGTTTGATTTCAATCTATAAAGGTTATTATGAAGGCTTAAGAAATATGATACCCACAGCTGTTTCTGAGATTATTGAGGCTTTAGGCAAAGTAATTTTCGGAGTTAGTTTTTCTGCTCTTACTATGTGGTATGGTATGAAAGAGTATAATTCACAAGGTACAGTATTCGGAGTCCGGTATGAAACGGTAGCATTAGCAAGAGATGCTGTTTTGCCTTGGGCTTCTGCGGCAGCGGTATTAGGTATAACCTTAGGAGCGGTTGCGGGTTATTTATATATGTTTATAAAATATAAATTAACCGGAGATGGCATAACTTCTAAAGAAATAGAAAATTCTCCTCCTGCACGTCCAACTAAAAATCTGATAAGAATGTTACTTAAAATATCAATTCCTGTAGCTTTGGGAGCCATAATAATGAATATTGCTTCTGCTATAGATGCTACTTTAGTTCAGCGTAGGCTAAATGATATAATGCATTCATTCCCAATGACTCTTTTAAAAGCTTATGATGGATTAATTCCTCTTGAAACCGTGAAATCCGGAACAACTCATATTTTTTTGGCGGGCTGTTTTGGGTATATGAACACAATAACCATGCTTTTACCTACGATTACTCAAGGGCTTGCTATTAGTGCTCTTCCAAATGTTACTGCAGCGTGGGTAAGCGGAGTGAAAGAAAAAATTCAAAAAAATATTGAAACAGTTCTTAAAATTACCAGCATTATTTCATTTCCTATAGGTTTAGGAATGTCTGTTCTTTCATTTCCTATAATGGATCTTATTTATAATACACTTGGTAAAAATAAAGGAATAGGTGAAGTATGTGTAGCTTCACAAATTATGAGTATTTATGCTTTAGGAATAATATTTGTAGCTATCGGTACGCCCATTTGCAGTATACTTCAAGCAATAGGGAGAGCGGACGTTCCTCTCAAAATTCTTTCAGTAGGAGTAACAATAAAAGTTATTCTTAATTATATTCTCGTTGGAATACCCGAAATAAACATTCAAGGTGCAGGTATTGGTACATTAGTTTGCTATCTTTTTGTATGTTTTACAGCATTGATAAGCTTAAGAAAAGAAATAAAAATGCCTATTAAATGGAGTAAAGTTTTTATTAAACCCATAATATGTAGTTTATTTTGTGCAGCGGCTGCGTATTCTTCGCATGGATTGCTTGTGCACGTTATACCTTATAAGATTGCCACAATTCTTTCTATAGTGATTTCTATTTTTGTTTATGCTTTAGCTCTGATTTTAACTCAAACTATAACCGCTTCAGATCTTTATATGATTCCAAGATGTAAAAAGATTGTAAAAACGCTTGAAAAGTGTAAGTTGATACATTAATAAAAATACTTCAAGTTCTAAATATTAAATATTTAATTTTCTAAAACTTGTAAGGCGTCTAGGGTTTATTATCTTTTTAGGTAAAGGATGATAAAGTTTAAAATATTTTTTGATTATAAATTTTATAAATGAAGTTTTTTAAACTTCATTATTTTTAAACTTTAATTTTAAATGTAAGTTCTGAATTTTATCAGAAATATGTAAAAAATTAGTAATTTAATCAATTCTAATTCTGAAATTTTTTTTGAAAAATTAAAAAATGAATTTTTATATAAAATATTGCTTGAAAATAGAAACAAACTATAGTAAGATCTACATGCTGGGTATAGTCGTTTAATGAGTTTAAGTTAGTTAGCGGCAGAAGTCAGTAAAATCAATTATTTTAAAATTGGAGGGTACATACCAGATGAACAGGTCAGAATTAGTTGCCAAAATGGCAGAAAAAAGCGGATTTTCCAAAAAAGATGCCGAAACTGCTTTGTCAAGCTTTATGGATTCATTATTTGAAGAATTATCAAATGGTGGAAAAGTTCAGTTAGTTGGATTCGGCACATTTGAAGTCCGTAGCCGTGAAGAACGTGAAGGCAGAGATCCAAGAACAGGTGAACAAATTACTATTCCTGCATGCAAATATCCTGCATTTAAAGCAGGTAAGGCATTTAAGGATGCAGTAAACAACGGCTAAGCTTTAAATTAGGCTTAAAAAAACCAATATCCACCCATAATATAGTGGGTGGGTATTTATTATCCAAAGCATTTAGAACATTTTACGTAATGGTTTGAAATAGCTTCATCAAGTGGAATTTTAATTTTAGAATGTTTTACGCAAGCAGAGTTATCTTTATGAAAACATTTACCCGTTCGTGTAACATAAACCGGAACTGAAAATTCTTCAACGTCTTCTTCATTTTCCGCCTCTTTTTCTAAAGGTACTTTTTTGGGCGGATCTGTTTGTTTATGGTTGTTTGATGGGTCTATTTGTTTTGTTTGTTGTGTTTGCTCTTTTTTATCTGCTTGTTTTGCTTGGCTGACTGTAGGCTTTACCGTGTGATCCTCTTCAATACAATGGTTTAACATAGTATCTACTTTATTATCCGCGTGATTCTCAAATGGCGAAGCTGCAATTAATAAACTTAATACCGAAGTTCTGAAAATGCTTTGGAAGATTTTTTTTA
>CAKUYF010000075.1 GCA_934702115.1 uncultured Eubacteriales bacterium
TTCCTTGACTACTTTTAAATGGCCTTGTATTTTGACTATATCTATTTTCCCTTGTGAATAAATAGCTATTCCTGAGGAGTCATATCCTCTATACTCAAGTTTTTCTAGACCTTGTATTAAAAAAGGAACTGCGTTTCCTTTTCCTGTATATCCTACTATTCCACACATAAAATACTCTCTCCTTGAAATTTTATCTTAATATACATGTTAAAACACATAACTGTTATTATACTATTTTATAATTCAGATTTCAATTTATATGTTATTCAAAATAATAATATGATTTAAAACTCATAAGTATTTTACTTTGTCTGTGAATACATCAGAAACATGAAATTCTACATCAGTAAATTTTTCCTTTAAAGTTGTTGAAAGAGGGTAGAGTATTAAATTTTCGGTTTTGAAGTGTCCGGCATCTACTACTGTGATATCAAATTTATTAGCTTCTAAAATTTGACTATGTTTTATTTCGCCTGTTACAAATGCGTCTGCATTTCCATTTATGGCATCATTAACGAGATCGCCTCCTGACCCTGAGCAAACAGCTACTTTGGTTATTTTTTTAGTACCTTCCGTATATCTGATGCCATCACATCCGAGTCTGTTTTTAACAAAAAAAGCAAATTCTTTAGAAGTCATTTCTAATTTTAAGTCTCCTATAAATCCCAGGGGGTAGGTTCGAAAATAGGAAAGAGGTTTCAGGTTTTTAAGCTCCAAGGTTTTAGCCAAGTGAAAGTTTACTCCGTTTTCTGCCATATCAAGATTAGTATGTGCACATATTGCACTTAGGTTATATTTAATTAACTTATGAACTGTTGTATTAAACATTATATTTTTTAAAGGCTTAAAAATGACAGGATGATGACTTATTATAAGCTCTGATCCCAATTTTTTTGCTTCATCACATACTTCTGAGGTAATATCTAAGGAAAGAAGTACGCGATTAACTTTAAAATGGGGGTCTCCTACCAAGATACCGCAGTTATCAAATTCCATAGCTGAGTCGAACGGGGCGATAAGATTTAAAAAATCATAAATTTGTTTAACTGTTTTCAATTTTAGTTCTCCTTCATGATTTAACATTTAAAATATTTTTCAAATTTTTTATTATTTCACTGTAATACAGTTCTTCAGATTTCAAGTTTTCAGCTTTTGCTCCTTTTTTATGATTAATAAGGTTGTTAATCTGCTTATTAATATATAGTTTAGCGGTAAAGTCAGTAGAGTTTTTTAAAAGACCTATATACTTTTCTACGTCGCTTAGAATGTAGGGAATTCCGGTATAAGAAGCTTTCATAACCACATATATTTTGTTTTCGGATTCTACTGCATACTCTTCTTCTACCCTATATCCTTCAGAAGCTAAGTAAGTTCTTAAATTATTTTCATACTTCATTGGTTGAAGAATAAATTTTTTAAATTTTTTATTTTTCCAATTACATTCTGTTAATATTTGCGATATAAGATTTCCTCCCATACCGGCTATAACTATTTCGTCTGCTTCTGTTTAGGATATATTTTTAAGTCCATCGGAGAGGCGAGTTTTTATTATTTTTTCAAGATTATATTTTTCTATATTGCACTTAGCATTTTTTAAAGGGCCTTCACGCAAATCTGAAGCTATAGCCGAAATTATTTTTTCTTTTAGGACTAAATATATAGGTAAGTAAGCATGATCTGTTCCTATATCTGCCACTTTTGCTCCGGGAGTAATCATATCCGCACATTTTAAAAGTCTTTTATTAAGTTTAAATTTATCATAATTACGCATTTTAAAATTCCTATTTATTTTATAATTTATTTATGTAAGTTAATATATGCTTCAATATAGTGCCATTTACAGATGCTTTTAATAAAATTAACAAAACAAAGAAGCTACGATTTCAAAACGTAGCCTCATAAATTTTATAAAGAGAAAAAATTAACTCAATTATTTGGATTCTTCTCTCATTTTTGCAAAACATTCGCTGCAGTAAACAGGACGATCTTCACGAGGTTTAAATGGAACCTTTGCTTCTCCACCGCAGGAAGCACATTCAGCTATGAAAATTTCACGTTCTTGACCTTGTCTGTTTGACATTTTACGAGCATCACGGCAAGCTTTACATCTTTGGGGTTCATTTGTGAAACCTTTTTCAGCGTAAAATTCTTGTTCCCCTTGAGTAAAAATAAATTCGTTTCCGCAGTCTTTACAGACTAAAGTTTTGTCTTCGTACATGAGACATACCTCACTTTATTAAAATAAAATTTGCCCTAGGACGGGTTCGCACCGACACCTCTGAATAAAAACAACGCTCTGCTATACTAAGCTACTTGGGCACACACTATATTAGAAGTTTTAAACTTAATAGCTGGATTATACACTACTCTTAAAACTAAGTCAATGATTTTTCTTATTTTTTATTTTAAATTGTTAAATATTAATAATCAACCTCCATAATTCCCCATAGGTAGCTTGTACATTTTTACCATATATATGGTATATACTGGATTTTTTGTAATAAATTATGTACTAAATTCATTGTAAAAATTATGGTGTTTAAAAGGTTATATTTGTCCTTTAACTATTATTGAAACTATTCCGGGTGTGGGTGAGATAGTTCCTGTAACACTATCTTGTTCAAATGTTGCCGGTGGTACTGAAATATCTAATTTTGAATCATAACTAGGTATTGTAAGGGTTCCGTTTATATATGAAAAATCATCGGGAAGTATTTCTGATGAGTTTAAGTATACACTTATTACTTCGGGTGAAGGTATAAAAGTATCGTTTAGAACTACGTTTTTAGCTTCAGTATTTCCGTAATTATATAGGGAAAAGCTGTAAGTTATTTTTTCTCCCGGTAATACAGGGTTCGGACTCATATTTTTTATTATTCTAACATCTGCTTGGTCTTTTACAGTTATACTTACTGAAGCGTTTAAAGAGTGAGTTAGAATTTTAGAAGAGAGAGTAGCAGTACTTGTTATTATTGATCCCGTTACAAGAGGTGCAAATTCATTTACATAAGTTTTGTAAATAATTAGTGCATTAGATTTGGCAGGGATAGTTGGTACTATGAAAGTTATTTTATCTTGTAAAACTTTTGGTTCAATATTGGAAAATAAAGTTCCGCCTAAATATAAAAAGGAAGGACCTATATAAGTAAGTGGAGTAAATAATTTATCACATAAGTTAGAGTTTAAAGAGTAAGATCCAAGGTTATCAGTAATTTTTATATTTTTTACTGACTCTGTATAATTGTTAGTTACACTTATCATAAAGGTTATTTCACCATTTTCAGTGTAAGCTTCACCTAGAGAGGATTTTGTAATGCTGAGTGCTTCTTGTAGGGTAGTCATAGCAATATTAGATGAGGCTGATTTTTTTTGAGAGCCAAATTCAAATGTTAGAGAAGCGGTGTTGTAAATTGGGACGGGCATTTAATTTTACCTCCTTTTTAAAATCAATAAAGATAAATATCTTCTTTTTATTATATTCTCATAAGTTTGGTTTTGATAAATTTTTAAATGAGTCCAGAAAGGAAAAAAATCAATTATTGATGTAATTTTTTGTTACCAATATGTAACTATTGATTTTGTGAGTTTACACAAATTTATAAATATGAATATAAGAAATATACAGCTCATTTTATAATTTAAGAGCAAAATAATTATATTTTTTATTATTTTTTTACATCTAGGAATGAAATATCTTGTTTTATTACACAAAAATCAGCAGTTTTATAACATTGACAATCAACAAAACATCCAATAACATATAAACGTGTGACATTTAAATTCAAAAAATCAGAGAGTTGAAAGAGTAAAAATTGTTACAATATTTATACATAAAAAAACAAATTTAAAGTTTTTTGAAAGATAAACCAGGAGGAATATAGTGAATAAAAATTCTGAAAATAGAGTAAATAAAAGAATGGCACGAGTAGCTTCAATAACCTTAATGGCAGGCATATGTGCAACATCAATTTTTTCTGTTAGATCTTTTGCAAAAGAAGTTTATGTAAATGTTGACAGTAATACTATGCATACTTTTACTTTAGAAACCGATACTGATAAAATATTAGATAAGTTTGGGGTTAAAGTATACGATAAAGATGTCGTAGAGAAAATAGATGACTTAGACGGCTCAATAAAATTAAATGTAAAAAGAGCCTTTGATGTAAAAGTAATTGACGGAAATAACGAAGTAGCTTTAAAAATGCATGAAGGTAGTGTAAAAGATGCAATAGAAGCTTCAGGTTTAACGCTTTCAGGTCATGATATAAGCAATTTTGATTTAAACAAAGCTTTAGAAAAAGATATGAAAATTGTTATTACAAGAAGATTTAAAGTTATAGTTTCGGTAGACGGAGAGAAAAGAGAATATATTGTACCGAAAGGAACTGTAAAGAACGCTTTAAATTATATGAGGGTAAAGCTTTCTCCTGATGATATTGTAAACTTAGATTTATCTGGTAATGTATATGAAAATATGGAAATTGTTATTAATAGAATTACTTTTGACGAGACTACATATACTGAAGCAATTCCTTATACTAAAATCACTGAATCAACTGCTTCTTTAGAAAAAGGAACTGAAAAAGTAAAGACTCAGGGAGTAGAAGGGGAAAGAAAAATAAAAGTAAGAAAAAAATTTAAAGACGGAGAGCTTTTGAATTCTGAAGAAATTGAAAACGTAGTTGTAAGGG